>CAZCAD010000060.1:0-5836 GCA_964496525.1 uncultured Flavobacteriales bacterium
TATGAATAAAATCCTTTCTACTCTCTGCACTTTGGGCCTCTCTGCTATTAGCTCCAATAGAAGTACCTGATCTGAATAATTGTCTGGCCAAATCGAATTTCTTCCTGTCTTCCAATTGTTCGGTAAAATTCACAATTCCAACTGCGAAACTCATGGTTAAATCAACTATTAAATTTTCCTTTTCTCTTCCCATTATCTCATTAACACATCAACACATTAACACATTATCTCATCAGCACATTAACACATTAACACATTATCTCATCAGCACATTATCTCATTAGCACATTAAGACCCTTTAGGCAGAACGGTTCGCTGTTCAATTCGTTTTTCAAATTTCTCTCCTTGAAAGATTCGTTGTACAAAAATTCCGGGTGTATGAATAAAGTTGGGGTCTAATTCGCCGGCCGGAACCAATTCTTCGACTTCTGCAATAGTGATTGCACCTGCCATGGCCATCAAAGGATTAAAGTTCATCGCGGTAGCTTTATAAATCAGATTTCCCTCTGTGTCTCCTTTCCAGGCTTTAACAATGGCAAAATCTGCTGTTAAGGCGGATTCAAGGATGTGTGGTTTTCCGTTAAAATCCTGAACCTGCTTTCCCAGGGCGATTTCTGTACCAAAACCTGCCGGGGTATAAAATGCCGGTATTCCTGCTCCACCTGCACGACAGCGCTCTGCTAAAGATCCTTGAGGAATCAAATCTACCTCCAACTCCCCGCTTAACATTTGACGTTCGAACTCGTCGTTTTCTCCAACGTATGAAGAGACCATTTTCTTAATTTGTTTCTTCTGCAATAAAAGTCCCAGGCCAAAATCATCAACGCCTGCATTATTTGAAATGCAAGTGAGTCCGTCGACTGCCATTTTTACGAGTTGTGCAATGCTGTTTTCCGGAATTCCGCAGAGACCAAATCCCCCTAACATGATCGTCATATCGCTTTCAATGCCCTGACAGGCTTCTTCAACGTTTTTAACAACTTTGTTCATATAAAAATGATAATATTATCGAGGACCACCGGACCTTTGAGGAATAAAGATAGAATTATAAAAACCTTCTACAATATTATTGGGGGGGTATCATCTCTAGAGCACTTGAAGATAGAATTATCATACTGTTCCGGTGCTTCAAAATCTCCGGTAGATATTTCAAGTGTATTGTCTTTATAGACCTTGTTCATGTAGTAGCCGTAGATAGGCAAAGCCATTCGAGCTCCCTGACCCCAGGTAAAGTTTCTGAAATGGATGTCTTTATCGTCTGCTCCAACCCATACACCGGTTACCAGGTCAGGGGTTAGTCCCATAAACCATCCATCTGATGCTCCATTTGTTGTCCCCGTTTTGCCGGCCATGGGATATTTAATTCCGCCATACGGATAATGTGCGCTTCTCAGGCGACTACTTGTAGCATAACTTCTTCCATTGTGGACATTATGCGCTCCATAAACTGCTCCTTTCATCATTTGAATCATGGTATAAGCCAATTCTTCATTCATCGCTTCTCGCATGGCATATTCCAAGTCGATGATCACATTGCCATTTCTATCTTCGACACGCATAATGTAAATCGGTCTAATGTACATTCCCTTATTCGCAAAAGTACTTTGAGCTCCAACCATATTATAGAGAGACACATCCATCGGACCAAGACACATTGAAGGAACGACTTCATCCGGGCGAACTACAATTCCAACATCTTTCAACTTTTTTTCCATCAATCTGGGACCGGCACTCGGCCCCATGTCTTTCATGACTGCCACAGTAATATTATTTAATGATCCTGCCAGGGCACACTTAGCCGGAATCGCAGCACCTGAATTATTTGTTCCGGTTTTAGGACACCAGGATTTAGTTCTGGTTTCAGTATACGGAATATCAATGCAGTAAGACATGTCGGCATAAGTCTTGCATGGATCAATTGTACCCATTTCAAGTGCCGCCGCATATACAAATGGTTTGATGGTTGAGCCTACTTGCCGCTTGGATTGCTTGACATGATCAAAAGCAAAATGCTTAAAGTCAGGACCACCAACCCAGGCTTTTATAAATCCGGTATGTGGATCCATTGACATCAAGCCCGCTTGTAAAATACCTTTGTAATATTTGATCGAATCCCAGGGCGTCATGATGGTGTCAAAATCTCCATGATATGAAAAGACTTTCATGGCCACCGGAATGTGAAAAGATTTTTCAATTTCCATAGTTGACCTACCTTGGGCGACCATTAGTTTATAACGATTGGAAACTTTCATTCCTCGACCCATCACGAGGTCAATTTGATCTTGCTTCACATTATTTGCGAAAGGAGGATTTTTGTTTCTGTCGTTGTTCTTCACAAATTCATCTTGTAAGGTTTCCTCCATCCATTGCTGAACCGATTCCTCCGCATGAACTTGCATTCGAGAGTCAATCGTCGTATAAATCCGCAGTCCGTCTTTATAAATATTATAGGGCTTTCCATTGACTTTGGCATATTTAAATGTACCGTCCTCATTCTTCTCATTAAATTTTCCTTTTAGCTCTTTTCTCAATACTTCTCGGAAATGCGGGGCCAGACCTTCTTTGTGATCCACTATTTGATAATCAATTACGATTGGGAGAGCTTTTAAAGAATCGCATTGGTGCTGAGTAATTGTCACGGGAAGATGCTCGTTCCCTTCCACGCTATTTTTTAGCCATTGATTGAGAACAGTATTTCGCCTGTCATAAGCCCGAGTGCTGTCCAAAATATACTGCTCTTCACTGTACAACTCTTCTCCCAAAAGTTTTTTTGATTGAAATTTGTACGGATTATACATTCCCGGATTTTTACACATTCCAATAAGCATGGCCGCTTCTTCCATCTTTAGACTATCCGGAGTTGTGTTGAAATAGACTTGAGCAGCAGATGATATACCCACAGCATTGTAAAGGAAATCGAAGTTGTTCAAGTACATAGTAATGATCTCCTTCTTGGTATAATCTTTTTCTAATCGTACTGCCAAAATGTTTTCACCAAATTTCTGATCCAGGCGCTCCCATTTGTCTTTGGCTACACCTCCTCCGGCAGTGTCCTGCACGGTATAAAGAAGTTTTGCCAACTGCTGTGATATTGTACTTGCTCCCCCGCCTTTTCCGCCTGTAAGTCCCTTGCCTAAAGCCCTTCCGATACCCCAGAGATCAATTCCGGCATGCTCATAATAACGTTCATCCTCTGTAGCGATTAGGGCGGAAACAACATAAGGAGAAATCTGACTGTAAGCAACGCTTTTTCTGTTTACAGCCCAGAAACGACCCATTTCGACACCGTCCGATGAATAAATAATCGATGCTTGTTTATCAGGTGGATTCGCTAACTCTTCGTGCGATGGAACTTCTCCGCGCGCACTTTCGAGCATTCCCCATACGACTATGGCAGGTGAAAAGGCGAAACACCATGCCGTGATGACGATGATTCGTCTCAATTTTTTGGATAGTTTTTCGAGCGTTGGTTTAGCTTTTTTGGTTTCCTTTTTCATAACGGTTTGTACCTGCCTGCCCTGCCTGACGGTTTACCTGCCGAAGGTTTACGTGCCTTGCCTACCGGCAGGCAGGCCGAAGGCATGCATGGTAGGCAGGCGACATAGGCAGGGCTGCTGTAAATTTAAGAATTTATACGGGCAGAGAACTGAGGCCGTTCGTTTTAATTCCCCCTTTTTTATTATCTATAGGGACTTTGACTATTTTTACGCTCGTTTAACAATTATTTGATTTTGGTTTGAAATTAATTTGGCCATCAATACTCCTTATTTTTCTAACTTCCTGCAAGAACGGAGTGCCGGATGAGGATGAATTTATTGTATTTAACTGCGGTGCAGAGAATAAGATTGGGGATGATCATAAAGCGGTGTTTGAAAATAACGGGAATGAGTTTCATGGAGCAGCGGCACAAACTGATGAGTTTGTCTATTCCGGTAAATACAGCCTCAGACTCGATTCAGTTAATAAATATGGATTCTCAATTGCTTTTACCGATGTTGTCGTTGGTGAATATTTTGAAATTTCCGTTCGGGTCAGGCAGGAATTTAGGCATGGCACTCTAATCGCAGTGCTGACGGGTGAAACCGAAAATGTTCTTCGAACTTATGATGAGAACTTTACTGCCGACGAGAATGGATGGAAATTACACAGCTTAAGTTTCTCAGTAGCAAATCCCGTTGATGAAATAAAGTTCTACACCTTCTCCAATAACAATCTTTGTTACTTCGATGATTTTGAAATTATTCGTCACGCCAAAAGGCCACCTATCGAAGATACCGGGCTAGACAAACTAACTATTTTCATTCCGGACTCTTCAAACGACATTTTGGAGAATTATAAATCACTGGCGGTTAAAGAAGCTGTCATAAGGAGTGAGTACAAGCAATACGTCAAGGCTTTTATCATAAATGGATCTGATTCCCTGCCAATTGAAATGAGACTGAAAGGCGATTGGGTGGATCACCTGGTTAGTGGGAAGGCCTCATATCGAATAAAGACATCAGATGAAGGCTGCTTCAGTAGATTAAGAAGTTTTTCTATCCAGCATCCAAAGACCAGAAACTATATGCACGAGTGGTTTCTACATCGCTTATGTGATGCAGAAGGTCTGTTATCGACCCGATATGATTTCCTTCCTGTCGAAATTAACGGAGTGAGTCATGGAATCTATGCACTTGAAGAACATTTTGATAAACACCTGCTCGAAAGTAGAAATAGGAGGGAAGGACCGATCTTGAAAATGGATGAGTCAGGATTCTGGGCACTCATCGCCGATGGTGACTCAATAAAAAAAGAAAAGAGTTTTCCGTATTTTGCCGCCTCGTTTATTTCATGTTTTAAAAAAGGCAGAACTACGCGTTCGGATGTTCTTTTTTCACAATTCAAGCTAGCCGCTATTTTGCTTGACCGCTTTAAGAAATTGGACGAAGCTCCTGAAGAACTTCTCGATGTTGTCAAAGCCGGAAAATTTTACGCCTTGATGGATCTTGGAAATGTACATCATGGATTGGCCTGGCACAACCGCCGATTCTACTATAATCCGGTAATTGCAAGATTGGAATACGTAGGCTTTGATATGCAGCCGGGAATGGAACCAATTGGAAAAATTCTTGCTACAGATATAATTGAACGGATAGACGAAAAATGGCATGATGAATTTTTATTGGATCATAATCTTCTATTGAGTAAGGATTTTAGAAATTCCTATACCTTAAACCTCAAACGGTTTTCCAGAGATAGATATTTGGACAGTGTATTTGATGTATTCGAAAAAGAGATAAAAGAGAAAGAAAAGCTGATGGGATATGAGGTCAAGAACTATGGCTTGAACAGAGATATATATTACCAAATAGCTAAAAAAAACCGAGAGCAGTTGGTACCACTTGATTCCCTCTGGGATGAATACGAAAAGAAGCACAGCACAAAAAAACTCAAACCAAGACTCCAGGACTTTTCACCGAATGAATCAGAATTTCATTTGAGCGACATTGCACTCAATTGCTACAGAACGAAAATCGATTCACTCAACTATTTAATCGAGATTGAAAACTTTCATTTGAACGAGGTGAAAATTATTGGGTACTCAATCAAAGCAAATCGAGATTCTGTCATTCGTTTGGAGACAGAAGAGACTTTAAGTGCACTTGGCAATGACAATATTGTTCCGTCGGTTGATTTGAGTCTCTCGCAAAAAGCTGTTAGAATTTATTATCGTGCCGAGAATAATCGCAATTTACAATCTCGAAACGTATTTAAATGGCCAAAACCAAAAGGTGTTCATCCTCGGGTTGAATTGAGCAGAAAATTCAGACCAAATTCAAAGTAGTTTTCGATTCAA
>CAZCAD010000060.1:5846-10630 GCA_964496525.1 uncultured Flavobacteriales bacterium
TATAAGATTGAGGGAGACACGCTTCGTCTTAACAAGGGCAGTTATTTGGTGGACGAATTAATCTATATTCCTAAAGGATATAAGGTAAAATTTGAAGGAGGAACATTTATCGAATTTATCAATGGAGGCGGGTTGATAATGAATGACGATGTTGTTATGGCCGGGACTGAAAAAGAATGGGTAATGTTCAACGCAGGTGATTCGACAAGCCAGGGGATTACAATTTTAGGAGCAAATAAAGTAAAGATTAAATACACGAGCATTTCTAATATGGGCACCTTGGATTATAAAGGCTGGACACTGACGGGAGCTTTGACAATTTATGAATCCGACGTTGAGATTTACAACCTTCATTTTAGAAATAACAACTGCGAGGATGCTTTAAACACAATTCGTTGTAACCTGGATATCTCTTGGCTGCGCGTTTCAGATTCGTATGGAGATGGCTTTGATGCAGACTTTTGTAAAGGGACCTTTGATTCTTCCTATTTCTCCAATACCGGAAACGACGCAATTGATTTTTCAGGTTCTGAGGTGGACATTTCGGTAATGAACATGATCAATATTGGTGACAAAGCCGTGTCTGCAGGCGAGTGCTCAAATCTTCGTCTTGAGGGCATAAAAATATTTGGTAGTATGACAGGACTTGCGTCAAAGGACGACTCTTATATTGATGCAAATAATATCATGATTACTGATTCACCAATCGGAATAGCTTGTTTCCAGAAGAAACCGGAATTCGGGCCGGCTCATATAGACATAAGAAAATGCGAATACAAGAACATCGACAACTTGGGAATAATTGAGTTGGGCTCTACGGCCAAATGGGATGGAAAAGACTATCGGGGTTTCGTCAAGTTCGACATTGATGCTATGTATGCCCGATTTGAGATTGTTCAGAAATAAAAAAAAGGAACTCCCGTTGAGAGTCGCTTACAATTCGAGATCGTGTTTATTAGAACTATTTTTTTGCCTTCTTCCTGCCGTTCTTAATGAACTGCTCAATGGCCATTGACATAGACGGAGCATTTGGCATTGGAGCATGAATATCTAACCGAAGGTTGTTTTGCTTTACTGCATTTGCCGTTGTGGGTCCAAAAGCAGCGATCATCGTTGAATTCTGTTTAAATCCCGGAAAGTTTTTTAACAGTGATTCAATTCCGGAAGGACTAAAAAATACAAGTAAATCATACTTTACATCTTCAAGATCCGAAAGATCTGAAGCGACAGTCTTATACAAGATTAATTTAGAATAGTCAATTTCATTTTCCTTCAAGGTGTCTGGAATTCGTTGCCTCAGGATGTCAGAGCACGGAAGCAAAAAAGACTCGTCTTTATGCTTTTTTAAAACATCTATCAAATCATCGATAGTCTGTTTTCCAAAGAAAATCTTTCGCTTTCGGTAAACAACGTATTTCTGTAAATAATAAGCCACTGCCTCAGACATACAGAAATACTTCATCGCATCCGGAACTTTGAAACGAGTTTCCTCAGAAATACGGAAGAAATGGTCGACAGCCGTTTTACTTGTCAAAATGACGGCGGTATGTTTCGCCAATTCTACTCTTTGATCTCTGAACTCACGTGTGGAGATTCCTACTATATTAATGAAAGGGCGAAAGTCGATTTTTAATTTATATCGTTCGGCTAAATCAAAATAAGGAGATTTGTCACTCTCTGGTTTTGGCTGCGAAACTAAGATCGTTTTAACACTCATAAATCCTTCAACTTTTAGTTTGGTACCTGGTCACTACTGACAAACAACTTGATGATCAAGATCAATGGCAGCAATTCGAGCGTGCAAAGGTA
Source organism: uncultured Flavobacteriales bacterium (assembly GCA_964496525.1). Classification (GTDB taxonomy): domain Bacteria; phylum Bacteroidota; class Bacteroidia; order Flavobacteriales_D; family Crocinitomicaceae; genus JAKSBJ01. The sequence continues at coordinate 7,656 of CAZCAD010000060.1, forward strand.
CAAAATAATATATAAAAAAGAAACACGAATTCGTATTGCTCTGACAAAACTTTGAATTTCACGGATAAAAACCAGGAGTAGTATTATGCCCATCAGGCAGAGGTGCACAATTTCACTGATTTCAGTGGGCAAAAAATGTGTAAATATCAGAGCCGGTGTAATGACAATTGCAGCTAATTGAAAGAAAACCAAGTGGTTCAGAATGTGTTCGTGAGTACCATCGGTAGTCTTAGCCAGGTATGAAATGATCTTTATTATGATAAATTTAATGAGGATAGCAGCACAAATTATCCCAAGCACAACAATGGTAATCCAGTCGCTGTTAAAAGATATCAGATCCGAAGCGAGGATTGCAAAACAATTAAAATAGGCAAGCGTTAAAAGAACACCACCAAGGTCAAATAATTTAATGTGCTCTTGCGTATTTTGAATGAGCTGTCTGTTAAAAATGGCAGTTGTAAATATTGTCTTAAAATAGGTAGGATTTCGACTTCGAACAAGGGCAAATGCGATCAAGTTGAGAACAATTAACGACCAAAAGATGTAGGAAACATGTCGCTCTATTTCCTTAGGGTTGATCAGTTCAGCGGCTTGCTGAAATATTTCAAATGAATCCATCTGCAACAAAGGTAAGCTGATTAGAGATTATAACAAATGGATTTGTAGAGAGGTGAAAATTATTATTTTTTCGCCATACGAATTTAGTCGTGATAGTCTCAACTAATGTAATGGCCAAATTCAATTGCCCTTCAAAATTATCAAACAACAATTAGCATTTGCTGTTAAAATATATACATTAATATATACCTTTGCCCTCCTGTTAAACTAAACACGACAATGGCAACAGATCTTTATACTCATCCCGATTATTTTCAATTGGATGAACTATTAAGCGAAGAGCAGAAGCTAATCAGAGAATCATGCAGAGATTGGGTTAAAAAAAATGTTTCGCCAATTATTGAAGATTATTATGAGCGGGCTGCTTTTCCTGGGCATCTTGTTAAGGGATTAGGTGAGATTGGGGCCTTTGGTTCGTACATACCGACCGAATATGGCGGCCATGGCCTGGATCAAATTTCTTATGGACTAATTATGCAGGAACTGGAGCGCTGCGATTCAGGCTTGAGATCCACCGCCTCGGTCCAAACTTCGCTTGTCATGTATCCAATATGGAAATATGGTTCTGATGAACACAAGCAAAAATTTCTTCCGAAATTGGCAAGCGGAGATATTCTTGGCTGTTTCGGCTTGTCTGAACCGGATTATGGATCGAATCCTGGTGGAATGATCACCACCTTTAAAGATGCCGGTGATCATGTCATTTTAAACGGGGCGAAGATGTGGATTTCCAATTCGCCCTTGTCTGATGTTGCTATTGTTTGGGCAAAAGATGAAAAAGACAGAATTTATGGATTGCTTGTCGAGAAAGGGATGGAGGGATTCACGGCGCCGGAAATGCACGGCAAACATTCATTACGAGCATCCATAACAGGGGAGCTAATTTTTGATAATGTAAAAGTTCCTAAGGAAAATATTCTTCCGGGTCGATCAGGTCTGGGAGCACCTTTGAGTTGTCTTGATTCAGCTCGATACGGAATTGCCTGGGGTGCGATTGGTGCTGCAATGGATTGTTACGATCAAGCATTGAGATATTCAAAAGAGCGAATTCAATTCGATGTGCCGATTGGTTCATTTCAGCTAATCCAAAAAAAACTGGCTGAAATGATTACGGAGATATCAAAAGCTCAGTTCCTGACCTATCGACTCGGTCAGCTAAGAAACGAAGATAAAGCGACCACTGCCCAAATTTCAATGTGCAAGCGAAATAATGTGGAATTTGCCTTGAAAATTGCGCGCGAGGCACGCCAAATTTTAGGCGGAATGGGAATTACAAATGAATTCTCAGTTATGAGGCACATGGCAAATCTGGAGTCAGTAATTACCTATGAAGGAACGCATGATATCCATTTGTTGATTACAGGAATGGATATTACGGGCATTCCGGCTTTCGAAAGAAATATGCCGGAGTAGAAATAGTCCGCCTTCTCATTGGGCCTCTAAAATATATTCGTTATCCGCTCCGTTTTGCAATTCGAAATGTGCCTCTGAACCGTTAAAATTTGCGGTGTCGGAAAATGTATAGGGTGGCATTAAACTCATATTAAGCCGATACGTTTTCTTTTTTTTAGCCCTGAATTTATAGAAATAGTCGGCAGAAATGCTGTCCTCTTCAAATAACGGAGCCGATCCGATAAAAACGGAAGTTCGCAATGCAAGCCATTCTAATTCGACGAGCTCGCCGGTGTTCTTGTCCGTGATTGAAATGGTGACAGTTGTGTTAGCCGGTCCTATCCCTTTTGTACATGCCATGAACAGCAGCATAAAAAAGATGATCGTAAGTCCAAGATAAAATTTCAACGTTTTCATAATTAATAGTCTAAATTAAACACGACAGTTTCTCCCGGAAGGGTATTAACGATAACTGTTCCTTCATTGTCGAATCCACTCCGCTCGATATACCAATTGATACTGATTTCACCTGCCGGAACTGTTATTTCCACCTCCTGGTCAGTCATCAAACCCGGATAATGATAGCCTTGAAAGTCATTATTCGGAACACAATCCTGAACGGATAAATCAGTGTGAACCAAATGAATTGTTAACAAATCATTGTCGTCAACAAAATTGACATTGTTCAAAATGATTTTTATGTTTCCCTCTTTTAGCGCGATAATCTCAAAATTGTTTTCAGTTTTTGGGATTATGTCCAATGGCTCATTAAAGGTCACTTTATTACCATTCCAAACAGCGTATCCGTATCCATCCGGTTTCTGAATCTGGATGACATAATTCGATAAGAAACAAGCCCTGTATTTATAATTGAATTCCCCCGGAATATTAGATCTTAAAACAAAAGGATCGCTTGTTAATCGACGTCGAATTTGAAGTGAATCGATTTCGAGAATTTCAGCTGT
>CAZCAD010000061.1:0-10619 GCA_964496525.1 uncultured Flavobacteriales bacterium
CGGTCGTCCCATCTTGCCCGGAGAATATACAGTTGAAATATCCGTCGCAGGAAAAACCGCGAATGAAAAGGTTAACGTAAAGGTTGATCCCAGGATTGAGATAAGAATGGACGATTTGAAAAAGAGGCAAGTACGGTATGACAAGGCGATGAATCTGATGGTCGAGGTAACTGCCCTTTGTGATAAATTACGCGACTGTCAATCTTCTATTAAAAAAGTTAACGCCTTACTTCCTCAAGAGAAATCTATAAATAAAAAGTTGGTTAAGGCGCTTGGCAAAACTATCAACGATAAATTGCAAAGCCTTCTCGATAGAATCCTTGGGAAAAAAGATCAAAAAGGCATCATTCGTGAGCAACTTACAATCCTTGATAATATGTATAAGACTATTTCCGCTGCGAGTAGTCCTCTTTCCGGAGGTGAGCAAGGATTTAACAATCACTATAATCAAACAAAGAAAATGTTTGATACGATGAAAGCCGAGGTTGATGCCTATCTGAGTCTTGAATGGCAAGACTATAAGGCGAAGGTGTCCTCGATGAATTTGGATCCTTTTAAGAACTAGATTTCAAAACTTTCGCATTAAATTCAATGAGATTCAATAAATTAGGGCTCTCTGCACTGAGATTTTTCTAATAAATATTAAAGTATGGCAAAAAAGTACGTCTATTATTTTGGTGATGGCAAGGCCGAAGGAAAAGCAACGATGAAAGAATTATTAGGCGGTAAAGGGGCCAATCTGGCAGAAATGTCAAGTCTCGGCGTTCCTGTTCCTCCCGGATTCACAATTTCCACAGACGTTTGTGATCATTATTATAAGAATGGTAATAAAAAACCTGGAAGCCTCAGTAAAGAAATTGATTTGCACATTGCCAGGCTCGAGAAATCTTTGGGATCCAAATTTGGAGATAAAAATAATCCGCTTCTTGTTTCAGTTCGGAGTGGAGCAGCCGTTTCAATGCCGGGAATGATGGATACTGTACTGAATCTCGGAATCAATGACCAGGCGGTTGTGGGCCTGGCAAAGCGTACGAAGAATGAAAGAATGGCCTGGGATTCATATCGGCGCTTCATCAATATGTTTGGTGACGTCTGTATGGGAGTGGATCATCATGATTTTGAAAATGAATTGACTCGGATTAAAAGGAAATACAAACGTAGGCAGGATACGGATTTAACCGTTGGAGAACTAAAGGAGGTCGTCCAGGCTTACAAGAAAGTATATAAGAAAAAGGTTGGGAAAACGTTTCCGACATCTGCAAGAGAGCAATTGTCTTATGCTGTGAATGCGGTAATTGGATCATGGAATATTCCGAGAGCGATTACTTATCGGAACATCAACAAACTTCGAGGACTAAAAGGAACAGCCGTTAATGTACAGGCCATGGTATTTGGCAACTGGGGTAAGAATTCAGGAACCGGGGTCGCCTTTACAAGAAATCCGGCAGATGGGACTAACAACTTCTTTGGAGAGTATTTGATTAATGCACAAGGAGAAGATGTTGTGGCTGGAATTAGAACACCGGCACCAATTTCGACTTTGAAAAAGAAGATGCCGAAAATCTATAAAGAATTAGACAGCATTCGATACAAATTAGAGGATCATTTCGGGGACATGCAGGATCTTGAATTTACGATTCAGGATGAACAACTTTTTTTGCTTCAAACTCGAACGGGTAAACGAACCGGAATGGCTGCGCTTCGGATAGCGGTTGATATGGTTAAATCAAAACAAATCACTAAAGAAGAAGCCTTAATGCGAATTGACGGAGATCAGCTGAATCAGCTCCTGTTTCCAGTTTTCGATCCTGAGGCAAAGCAGACCGCGATTACAGAAGGTAAGGTCCTTGCCAGGGGAATGCCGGCGGGACCAGGAGCAGCCTTTGGCGTGGCTGTATTCGATGCTGAGACCGCTGTTAAATGGGCCGATAAAGGAAAGAAAGTCATTCTTGTTCGGAAGGAAACATCACCAGAGGATGTCAGTGGTATGTGGGCTGCACAGGCCATTCTTACTTCGACCGGCGGAATGACCAGTCATGCTGCGGTTGTGGCAAGAGGTTGGGGGAAATGCTGTGTTGTTGGTACCATCGGTCTAAACATAAATTACAATACAAAATCGTTTGTTGCAGGAGGAAAAACTATTAAGGAAGGTGATGAAATTTCAGTTGACGGGTCGACAGGAGAAATCATGCTCGGAATGGTTAACACATCAGCTTCTCCGGTAATTTCGGGAGTCGTCAATGGCAATAAAAAAGCCTTGGCACATCCTGTTTGTAAAATGTTTTTAGAAGTGATGAAATGGGCCGATCGTATCCGACAAATTAATGTCAGAACGAACGCAGATTCTCCAAATGACTCTCAGAATGGACGAGCTCTGGGCGCACAAGGAATCGGATTATGCAGAACGGAGCATATGTTCTTTGAGGGCGATCGAATTTGGAGTATCAGGCGAATGATATTAGCCGATGATCTGAAAGGAAGACAAAAGGCCCTCGACGACTTATTACCTCTTCAACGCAAGGATTTTGAAGGCATCTTTAAGGCAATGGACGGCTTTCCGGTTACCGTGCGTTTATTGGATCCACCGCTACACGAATTCTTACCGCATGATGCAAAGGGGCAGATAGAAATGGCCAGGCGTTTAGGGACAACTTCCAAAGCAGTAAAAGAGAAAGTAGAAAGTCTGCACGAATTTAACCCCATGCTGGGTCATAGAGGTTGCCGACTTTCAATTACCTATCCGGAGATCTGCGAAATGCAGGTCCGTGCGATTATGGAAGCAGCCTGCAATATGGCTGTAAAAGGTGTTAAGGTTCTGCCCGAAATTATGATTCCGCTGATCGGAACAAAAGCCGAGTTTGACATTCTTGCCGAGATAACCCATAAAGTTGCCAGGGCGGTTATAAAGGAAAAAGGAAAAAAAGTCAGGTACCTTGTTGGTACAATGATAGAAATTCCAAGAGCGACACTTATAGCCGATCAAATTGCCGAAAATGCCGAGTTCTTCTCATTCGGAACAAATGATTTAACCCAAATGACGTTTGGATATAGCCGTGATGATGCCGGGACCTTCATGCCAAATTTCATTGAGAAGAAGATTCTGCTCGATGATCCCTTTGCGACAATTGACCAGGTAGGAGTCGGGAAATTAGTCGAATTAGGAGTCAAACTGGGACGAAAAACACGGAAAGATCTTAAAGTCGGAGTTTGTGGAGAGCATGGCGGAGATCAGGATTCGGTAAAATTCTTTGTTCGTTGTGGTTTGAACTATGTTAGCTGCTCTCCGTTTAGGGTTCCGATAGCCAGACTCGCGGCAGCACAAGCGGTGATTGAGGATGGCAAGGCTACAAACGGAGCGGTTAAGAAAAGGAAGAAGAAAAAGAAGAAAAAGAAGAAAAAGAAGAAGTAGACATCGCTCAATCTACCTAAATACCCTATCTTCAGTGAACTAAAAACGATAAAGCTAAAATACTTATGATGAAAAAAAATTACTTTCTCTCTTGTTTGTCCGTAATCTTGCTGATAGTCTCAAATAATTCCAATGGAGCAATTATAACAATAACTGCTTTCGGAGGTGGTCCCGGAGTTGAAAACTTTTCGCCGGCGAATCCAACAATGGTTTGTGGCGACACAATTTTGTGGGTCAATAATGACGGCGTGCACACAACCGCCTCAACAACCATTCCTGCCGGAGCACCAACTTGGGACAGTCCAATTCCGGCCACCGGAAGTTTCATGTATGTAACATCTGTACCCGGTACCTATTCGTATACTTGTCATCCTTCAATCGGAGGACATATGCCTGCAGGATTTGTTGTAACCGGATCTTGTGGTGCGGCGATAGATGAAAATGAAAAGGAAAATCAATTATCTGTCTATCCAAATCCTACAACAAGAACACTGAATGTAGAAGTTAGCGGAGCAGATTTATTTGTTCTTTATACCGCTACGGGAAAACAGCTAACAACCTCTAAATTATCTGGAGGTGACTTACCTACGGAGATAGATGTCCATGATCTGGCTCCCGGCATCTACGTTTACAAAATCTTTAGTGAAGGAGTTTTGGTTGAGTCGAAGAAGTGGATTAAGAAATAGGTTTTCAGTTTTATGACATTACAGCCTTCTATGCTCCTGCATGTGGGCGGTATGGCTGGCAATTCTTGTACAATGCTATTTATAAAAGTGATTCCACAATCGTGCTTGCCCATTTGCTTTTTCGGCTTCGAACTTTACCGTCTTTTCTGTTTAATCTTGCTACGGTATTTATTGATCTCGTTATGCCTAATTTAGGCTATAAGATTCTTCAGCAATGCTACAATCTATAAAAGTGATCGAATTTTTTGTTTTAATTACTTTTGTAAACAAACCTAATTGATTTTGAAACAAAACGACAAATACCTCTTGGTGATTCATGGTGGCGTAGGTACTATTTTGAAGAAAAATATGACTCCTGAAAAAGAAAATGCCTATTTGCAAGTGTTGAAAGAAGCCGTGGAGGCCGGAGAGCAAATCCTTAAGAATGATGGAGTCGCCGTACAAGCAGTAGAAGCCGCAATTATAACGATGGAGGATTCCCCGCTGTTCAATGCAGGGAAGGGTGCTGTATTTACCCACGACGAAAGAAATGAGATGGACGCTTCGATCATGGATGGAAAAACGATGATGGCAGGAGCTGTATGCAACGTAGAGCGAATAAAAAACCCTATTATCGTTGCCAGGGAAGTTATGGAGAACTCAGATCACGTCATGCTGGCTGCCGGGGGGGCTGAAGAATTTGCAAAAATTAGAGAATGTGAGTTAGTCGATCCTTCATACTTTTATACCAAAGTGCGGTTTGAACAATTACAATTCGCTAAGGAAAATGATGAAGTTTTATTGGACCATACAGGTGAGAACAAAATAGACAATACGAATTTCGAAAATGGAGGCAAAAAATATGGAACAGTTGGGGCGGTGGCTCTTGATATGAAAGGAAATCTTGCCTCTGCAACTTCAACCGGAGGAATGACGAACAAACGATTTGGAAGAATAGGAGATGCTCCGATTATTGGGGCCGGTACCTATGCCAATAATAATACCTGTGCCGTATCGTGCACCGGGCACGGAGAATATTTTATTCGGAACGTTGTCGCTTATGATATACATGCGCTAATGGAATACAAGCAAATGAGCCTGGCCGATGCTTCTGATCATGTTATTCATAAAAAACTAATGGATCAAGATGGTGAAGGAGGATTGATTGCGATTGATAAGGACGGAAATTATGTGCACTGCTTCAACACTCCGGGCATGTACAGAGGTGTTGTGGGCTCTCACCTCGAATCTGCGATTGAGATTTACAAATAATCAATACACATTCTTTGTTATAATGTCTAATGAAGCATCCGCTTTTTAGAAAAGACATAACTGTGTCCCTGTCCCAGGATATGTACCGCCAGGTTCTCAATAGAAATTGGTTCGCCATCCGGAATATCAGCAACATTCGTATACTTAATGTTGTCTCCCTCAACAATTATAACGAGCCCGGATCCGATGGCTTCCATATGATCGCCTTTCGTAATCAATAAGCCGGTGTCCTCTCCCAAACCGATTCCAATACAAACCGGATTGCTTGCTATCGATTGACAAAGGCGTCCAAATCGACCTCTTTTGATGAAATGTGAATCGAAGGTTACATCCTTAATGAATCCAAGTCCCCTTGACATTTTTACAGTACCCTTTAACAATGCCTCAGAACTGCTGCCATCGTAGATCATAGTATTTGACATCGCCATTGCTCCGGCACTCGTTCCAGCCAAAATAAAATTTTCATTGTGATATTTCTTTAACATGATCTTCAACAAATCCGTACCGCCAAGAATTGTGGTTAAGCGTAGTTGATTTCCTCCCGTCAATAACACACCCTCCGCCTCGCGGACTCTTTCCAAATAATCTTCATTTTGGACATCCTCTCTCTTTTGTATATGCATGACGCCCACGTTGTTGTTGCCAAGTCGCTTGAATGCTTCGATGTAATGTTGACCTGTCTTTTTAGGGATTAGTGAGGCAGTCGTAATGATTTCGATGCGGTTCGATTTACCCCTTAGCTCTTCAAGGAAGCGTTTGAGAATACCAATTTCCAGAAATTTGACATCAAGATTTTCGGAATTCTCAGAATCCGAGCCGGTGCCCTTGTCAACGGCGCCACCAATTGCAATTAACTTTCCTTTTGGTTTGTTAACGCTCATCGTAAATATGTCAGTAAAGTATTAACTTTGCAATTCTTTTCAAGACAAAGATACCTCCTGCCGTAGGTGATAATTTGAAGAAGGAAAATACTTTTTAACAAAATTTGTTGAGAAAAGAGTGCAGAACAATTAGTGGTATATTAAAGCAAAGCACAAACTTTAGCTAATGAAGATTCTAGATATAAAGGCATTGAGAGGACCGAACTATTGGTCAAACAGAAGGCACAAATTGATTGTGATGAGACTTGACTTGGAGGAAATGGAAGAAAGGCCCTCCAATAAAGTCAAAGGGTTTGCGGATGCACTCGAAAAAATACTTCCGACTTTGTATGAGCATCACTGTTCAGAAGGACATGAAGGAGGCTTTTTTGAACGAGTTCGTGAAGGCACCTGGATGGGTCATATTTCTGAACACATCGCACTGGAAATGCAAACATTAGCAGGAATGGATTGCGGTTTCGGAAGAACAAGAGGAGCCGGGGAAGAGGGAATATACAACGTTGTCTTTACTTATACTCAAGAACAAGCCGGTATTTATGCTGCTAAAGCTTCTGTTAGATTGGTAGAAGCCTTGATTGCCGGAAAATCGTATAAATTGGATTATGATATTCAGATTCTCAAAGAAATGAGAGAGGAAGAAAAATTGGGTCCAAGTACTCTTTCCATTGTGCAAGAGGCAATTAAAAGGGGGATTCCCTACATGCGTTTAAATGAATACTCGCTCGTTCAATTAGGGTATGGCGTAAATCAAAAACGGATCAGAGCCACAATTACGAGCCAAACGAGTGGAATTGGAGTGGATTTAGCCGGAGATAAAGAGGATACAAAATTTCTACTCAATCGAGCAGGAGTCCCCGTTCCTTATGGACGAATTATTGAACACAAGAAAGAATTATTGTCTGCTCTTAACAGTGTTGGATATCCAAATGTAATTAAACCCGTAGATGGCAACCACGGCAAGGGTGCAAGCATCAACGTAAGAACGAAAAAAGATGCAATGGCCGCTTTTAATACCGCTAAAAAATTCTCGGACCGAGTGATAGTGGAACGATTTATTGGAGGAGTAGATTTTAGACTTCTCGTCATTAATCACCGCTTGGTTGCGGCTGCTATGAGAACCCCGGCGCATATAAAAGGAAATGGAAAATTAACGATAAAACAGCTTATTGAAAAAGTGAATGCGGATCCTCGAAGAGGTTTTGGACATGAAAATATGCTCACTGAAATTGCGGTGGATAAAATGACCCTCAGGATACTGAGAGCGCGAGGACTCACCCTTCAGTCGATTCTTCCTGCAAGGAAATTACTATATCTTAAAAGTACCGCCAATCTCAGTACAGGCGGAACATCAACGGATGTTACCGATTCTGTTCACCCCTATAATGTCTTTATGGCTGAACGGATTTCAAGGATAATTGGACTGGATATTTGTGGAATTGATATCCAGGCACCGGATCTGCTCAAACCGATTAATGAAAATAGAGGAGCCGTACTTGAAGTGAATGCAGCTCCGGGCTTCAGGATGCACTTGGATCCAACGAAAGGCTTGGCAAGAAATGTGGCGGAGCCTGTGATCGATATGCTATATCCTCCCGGAACTGAGGCTAAAATTCCCATTGTAGCAGTCACAGGTACAAATGGAAAAACGACAACAACACGCTTAATTGCTCACATCATGAAAGGAGTGGGCTATCGCGTCGGCTATACAACATCAGACGGTATCTATGTTCAGAACAGGATGCTTGAGAAAGGGGACTGCACAGGGCCCAAAAGTGCAAAGTTTGTATTGCGAGATCCGACAGTGGATTTTGCTGTTCTCGAGACCGCGAGAGGTGGCATACTGCGGGAGGGATTGGGATTCTCTGAATGTGACATCGGTATTGTCACTAACATTACTTCGGATCACCTGGGGCTAAAAGGGATTCAAACAATTGAACAATTGGCAAGAGTAAAAGCTTGTGTGGTTGAAAACGTTAGTAAAGATGGATTTTCCGTCTTAAACGCTGACGACGAACACATTATGAATATGATTGAGGACATCAAGTCCAACATCGCCTTGTTCAGCATGAATGAAAAAAACAAACGAATTGTTGAACATTGTAAAGCCGGAGGTATAGCCGCAGTCTATGAAAATGGCTATATCACTATCAATAAAGGAGGTTGGAAAATCAGAATAGAAAAAGTTGTGGACATCCCCCTGACCTTTTCAGGAAGAGCGGTATTCATGATTCAAAACGTACTACCTGCGGCTTTAACGGCATTTCTTCGAAATGTTAAGCTTGAGGACATTCGTCTTGCCCTTCAAACTTTTACACCATCTCCGGCTCAGACACCGGGAAGAATGAATCTCTTTCAATTCAAGGATTTTGAAGTTATGTTGGATTATGCACATAACCCGTCAGGAATGGTGGCTATTGGAAAGTTTTTGGAAAAAACGAAAGGCTTTCCTAAAGTAGGGGTCATATCAGGAACAGGAGATCGAAGAGATGAAGACTTAATCGATCTTGGAAAAGTAGGAGCAGAGATATTTGATGAAATCATTATTAGGCAGGATGCTCAGCTAAGAGGAAGAACACCTAAAATGATACTCTCCCTTCTAATGGAGGGGATACATTCAGTCGATAAAAAGAAGCCCGTAAAAGTTGTTTCAACAGAGAAGAAAGCAATTTTAAACTCGATAAAAGAAGCCAAAAAAGGATCATTCATTACGATCATCAGCGATGATATTCCTGAGGCCATTAAGTTGATAAGTGAGCTGAAGGAAAAACAGGCCAGAGTGACCGTCTTGAAGACTGATATTCCTAATTTGAATTAACAAATTAACCTTTGAGAATAAAGAACTACATATCACATTTTTACATCCTATTGACAATTGGTGTTTTTGGCCAGAATTCAACAGAAACTGCAAGGTGGACAGCTTATTTTTCAAATTCAAATATTGATCTCAAATTCGAGAAGATATTCTATGGCGGAGATCACAATTTCTACATCCATTGGAAAATCGTCAATAAGGTTAGAGACTCGATTGGATTCGACTTGGGTCTGGAGAAAGAGAGAGACTACCTTTATTGGCCAATGGGCGCATATAAATGGAGCGTTAGTAAAAGTGGATTCTCTATTATCGATGGAGTTTTTCCCGAAGATTTAATCGTTGATTCAACTATGAAATATGAGCTCCTGTTCGAGTATAAAACAAAGCAACTTAGCTTTATTAATCCCGGAGATAGTATTAGTTATTTCACACCTTTTTTCTGGACCCCAAGTCAGCAGTATGAATTGAACTATCAAAATCCGAATTGGCGGGAATTTTGCAAAACGGACGAACTGCACAGTCTGAGGATTGACGTCATAATGGCCGGAGATTTATTGTACACCGATGGAATCTGGGCATCAAATCTGTTGAACACCCTTGGTGACTATTATCCCACACAATGGGATTTTCCGCCTGAATACAGGAAACTTCCGACTAATGCAAAAATTGTCAAACCATAGAGATAAAGTGCCGACGTGATAGGTAATGAGCTCATTTAGCGAAAAGTGATTTCTGTTTCAGTAGAAAAGATTGATATGGTCTAATTAATTTTGACTCGCAGCATACTTGTCTGCATACATCTGAATCAATTCTCTGAACTTTGATCCATCAGCCTCGTTATAATTATCGATAACGCGGCCATGCTCATCCTTGGAAACCCGAGAAACCCAGTATGTTTCAATGGTTCCCCATTCCGTGATCTTATATCCGTATCGGTCAAGGATAATTTCAGCCGCGATTTTTTCTCCGGACTCATCTTTTTCATGAATCATCGCAGATTTTATCTCGGCGTATTTTTCCAGCGTACAAGGCTCTTCTCCACCTGACATTTCGGCCAACGTATTTTGGTAGATTGGCATAAAAACTTGCTGTATTGCCATTGCTTTAGTGGGATCAACCATTGCTTCAGTCCATCCCGATTTAGCAACCTCCCAATCCGCATTCGACACACCGTTATCTGCCGCTATCTGAGCATGTTTATCGGTTTCTTCCGGTTGTGTTTTAGACATTAGGCCGCATAATTTCGCATACGCTTCCAGTGAAACTCCACCGATCGGATCAAATTCTGACATAATTATTGAGTTTAAGATTATTAGACATTATAAGGTTTGCTTAAATGTAGTTGAGTAGGTCGAGAAAACAAAGTGGATACTATTATTTTATTTCCTCAATTTATACAGCTTGCTTAAATGCAAAACGTGAACTCCGATAATACAAATGTCCTCAACCTGTTCACGATTTCCACACGAATTCTCTTTGATTTGTGGCGCAAAGGTCTATGGGTCTGTTCATAAATAAATGATGTAGAATCGGGGCGGTTATTCTGTTCTTTTTCAAGGCAAAATTTTCAAGCATAGCAG
>CAZCAD010000062.1:0-10609 GCA_964496525.1 uncultured Flavobacteriales bacterium
GTTTTGAAATCATAGGGGGTACAAATATACGACATATATACCAATCGGTATAAAAATATTCAACAATCTATCCTTCATATTCAGAAAGTTCCAGCCATCTGCTTTCTTTGAAATCAATCTCTACGGAAATTTCACTCAATCGAATCGCCATTTCATTTGCTTTGTCGGAATTCAAACTTCCGGAATTTAATAAGTCGGTTATTTCCAGCCGCTGTTTTGTAAGTGCTTCAATATCACCTTCTAATGAATCAAACTCCTGCTTCTCCTTATAGCTCAATTTCGTTTTCTCACGTCGAGTTTGTTTCCCTGCCTTTGCCGCCTGCCTACCGTCAGGTAGCTGACCATCACTTTTTTTCTGTTCATTTTTTACTGACTTACTCTCATCGATCAAATAGTCACGGTAAGTGGTATAATTTCCAATAATATCTTTTATCTCGCCGTCGCCTCTCAGATAAAAGGTGTGGTCAACCAGTTTATCTATGAAATAACGGTCATGCGACACGATGAGCAAACAGCCTTCAAATTCCAATAAATAGTCCTCTAAAACACCTAGCGTAAATATGTCCAGATCATTTGTAGGCTCATCCAGAATTAGAAAGTTTGGGTTTTCCATTAGGATTGTCAGAAGGTAGAGGCGTTTCTTTTCTCCACCGCTCAGTTTTTCAACAAAGTTGAAGTGCATATCCCGAGGAAAGAGAAATCGCTCCAGTAATTGAGCTGCGGACAGTTTTTTACCCTTCGTCATAGGAATAAAGTCGGCTATATCTCGAATGATCTCAATGACTTTTTGATCCCCACGAAATTGCATTCCATCCTGGTGGTAGTAAGCCATAACGACTGTATCGCCTACAATGATTTTTCCTTTGGATGGCTCAACCGAACCCGTGATCATGTTTAAGATCGTTGACTTTCCACTTCCGTTCGCCCCAACGATACCCACCTTCTCACCTCTTTTGAATACATAAGAAAAATCGTTGATCAGCTTCAACTCTCCATAGGACTTTCCGACTTTATGCAGCTCGACAATTTTTGATCCCAGTCGATTCATCATTATCCGTATTTCCATCTCATCTTTCCTGACTTTCTGTGTCGCTACGGCTTTCAGATCCTGAAAAGCATCAACCCTGGCTTTTGCCTTTGTCCCTCGTGCTTTTGGTTGACGACGAATCCATTCAAGCTCAGTCTTCATCAGGTTCTTTGCCTTACCGATAGTAGCTTTCAAAATTTCCTGACGCTTAGCTTTTTGTTCCAGGTAATAGGAGAAGTTTCCTTCGTACTTGTAAATAGTTTGATCCTCCAATTCAAATATGGTATTACAGATTACCTCCAGGAAATAGCGGTCATGAGTGACCATTATAATCGTGGTTTGCGCCCTCGACAAAAATTCTTCCAGCCACTCAATCATATCCAGATCAAGGTGATTGGTCGGCTCATCCAGAATCATAATATCGGGGGCATTGATCAGGACTTTAGCAAGTGCTACCCTTTTCTTCTCTCCACCCGATAATTCGGAGATGGGCTTATCCTTGTCTTCAAGCTTTAGCTGTGAAAGTACGGTGTTAACCCTTACCTCATAATCCCAGGCGTTGGTAATATTCATTTGTTCGAAGGCTTTCTCATACTCATCCTGATCTTCCGGATTTTCAAGGCTTTTTTGATACCTTTTTATGGCCTTAATTTCATCCGTTTCGGTCTTTAAGACTTCTTCGTAAATACTGAAGTCCGATGTGAGATTCTCTTCTTGATCAAGGTATTCAACAGTAATTCCTTTTCGATATACAATCCTGCCCTCATCCTCTTCGCCGTCACCTGCCAATATTTTTAAGAGCGTGGTTTTTCCTCCTCCATTCTTCGCCACAAAGGCCACTTTATCTCCCTTGTCTATACCAAAAGTGAGATCCTGAAAAATAGAATGTATTCCGAATGCTTTGCTAAGTCCTTCAACCGAGAGATAGTTCATCTTAGTCGGTCGAGCGATTTAATCAAATTCTCGTCGCGTTTTATTCCTCTAATTGCCAACCAGATAAAGGCCAGGGACGGAATCATAAGGTAAAACCCGATTTCCATTCCAAAAGTAATTTCAGCCGTACTTCCCTGCACGGTAATCCCGTCAGAGACAAGGGATTTTCCGAAGTAATAAAAAAAGTAAACACCCGCTGTAAAAAGCAAGTGAAAAATTAGATTCAGCCGACAAATCAATAACTGTCTTGGTCTTTTTTTGTAGAGCATAATTCCTCCCGCAGAAAGCAGGCATAAGGTAATAATCACAAGGTATATCGGAAATTCTCCACCAACGTCTTCGCCGGTAAGGCCGTAAGCACCAAATTCTGCCGTACCGTTGATTACATCTTCTCCCTCGAAGACAATTGCCTTAATATCCACAGAGAATATCGGAAACACCAAAAGTAGCATCATGCATGTAAATGCCAGTAAAAGATAGATTGTTTGTGCGCGTTGTAACATTGGCTATTTCATGCAAATATACAATTGCGATTTCAAATTAAATAGCCGGAACTAAAATCATCATTTTTCTTATCTTGACCCCATGTCAGACGAAAAATACATGATCGAAGGGTCAGCAATGACGTATGAATTTGGCTTTGAAGGAGATGTGTTATACTGCCACCTGATAAGACGAATGAAAGAATGTCGTTTGGATCAAATCACCAAGGTTGTTCAAAAGAAACCCTCTATCGGAATGGGAGAAGAGATTTCTTTTCGGATCTATTTTATTGAAAATGGGAAGGAGAAAAAATTCCCCTGGGTTCAGGCAATGATCATTAATCCGTCCACAAAGGAATTTCTGGAAGATTTGAAATCGCGACTTCCTTCTCATGTTATGTGGGAGGATAAACGCGAAGAAACTTCTAAAAGCGATGACGGTCGATTAGTATATGATCTTCAGTATTTACCTTTTGGCTATGCCGGAGCAGGGCTCAATCGTCCTCTGCAAATCTGGATTTACATGATTTGTTTTGCTGTTTTCATCATCCCGTTGATTTACTACATCTATGTTTTGGCAAGCGGTGGATATCGTATTTACCTGTCTGATTCATCAGTTACAATTCGTAAAGCAGGGGCGACCACTTATCAATTTGATGATCTTGATGAAGTTAATTTGACCCGAATCAATGTTGTAAGTCAAGATTCCTGGACAGAAACAGAGGTGCTGAGAGTTGTTTTCGACTCAAAAAGTGGAAGAAGAAAAAAAGTAGTCATGCGTTATGATCATGCTGCACCAATGCTCAAAGAATTAGCTGCAAAAGGGGTTATTAGCGAAGATGTGGTGAAGGATATGGTTTAAGAACCTGTTCTAAGAAAGTCGTTGGCAAAAATCAACAAACTTTCGCACTGCCTTGCCTCGATGCGAAATCGTATTTTTTTCTTCCATCGTCATTTCTGAAAAGGTCATCTCAAAACCTTTTGGCTTGAAAATCGGATCATAACCGAACCCATCAGAACCGGCTTTTTCTTCCGTAATCCCACCTTCGACAATCCCTTCGAAAGAATGTTCTTCACCATCGACAATAAGAGCGATAACTGTACGAAATCGAGCGGAACGATCGTTAATTCCAGAAAGTTGGGACAAAATAAGGTTCATATTATCATCCGCCGATCGTTGTTCGCCGGCGTATCGGGCAGAATAAATTCCCGGACGTCCATCTAAAGCATCAACTTCTAATGCCGTGTCATCCGCAAAACAGTTAACAGCATACCTTGAAGCAACATACCTGGCTTTCTGCATCGCATTGCCCTCAACTGTATCAGATGTCTCAGGAATGTCCTCATCACATCCAATATCTTTTAAGGTTTTCAGTTTAATGCCTGATGGAAGCAACTTCTGAATTTCAGCCGCTTTATGCTCATTTGAAGTTGCGAAGACGATTTCCATAACAATTGACCTTTGATAAGCCACTCACAGCTACAAAAATAGCTCAATTGGTTTAATAGACATTATAACACCTGAATGTGCATGGCAAAAAAACTCTTTTTCCGTTAGCCTGCGTTATTTTCTCTAACCGTAGCTGTAGCTACGCTTACCTGCCTGCCGGCCAGGCAGGTCAAAAATGCCTTGGCTAATAAAAAAATAGTAATTTTTACCTCTATACAAATCCAGTTGTTATAATGTCTAATATATATTTGTATGAACTCTACTCCATTCGGTAAATGCTCAGGGACTTAATTAAGGAGGGCGGATTATATACGCTTGCCAGCTTGCTGACGAGAGGAATGAACTTGCTCCTTCTGCCATTCTACGCCTCAGTTTTCATAGAATCGGATTTCGGAATTTTCGACATTTTAACGGTTTTCGGAGTATTTATAACGGCAATCCTCTGTTTACAACTGAACCAGGGGATGGGCCGTTTTGTCGCTGAACCTACGAAAGAACCTGAAGAGAAGAAGAGAATCGCTTCCACTGCGATTTACTTTACCTCAGGAATTTACCTTATTAGCTGCATCTTAATTCTGCTGTATCCAAATTTCTTTATTGATATTTTATCTGCGGATGTAACAATTCCACGGCTGACCTTTCAATACGCGATTGTGTCGATTACATTAACCGCAGTCTTTTACTTTATGGGCGTATACCTGCGATTTTTACGAAAAAGCAAGCAATATGCGCTGATTTCGTTTTTCCACGCTCTTTTTTCAACTCTCTTGACTCTATTACTGGTGGGTTACTATGAAATGGGCATTGACGGCGTGTATATTTCATACATTATCGTCTCGCCGATTATCATCATTGTGCAGTGCATTATTTTAAGAAAGGAGCTGGTACTGAAGTTTGACCAAAAAGTCCTTGGACCACTTTTTAGATATAGCGTTCCTTTGGTGCCCGGAGCTGTTTCATATATCATTTTAAATTTTACTGATCGAATGTTTATCAAAGAAGAATCCATGGCAGATGCCGGGATTTATGCAATGGGATCAAAATTCACCCAAATTATCTCAGTGATCATTTTAGGAGTTTCATCAGCCCTTGGCCCAATCGTCTATGAAAAACATTTAAATGAAAATACAAAAGCCCAACTCGCTCGTATCTTCAGATTGTTTATCGTGACCGGCTCGCTCGGTGTACTAACGCTTTCACTCTTTAGTTATGAAACCCTGGTGATATTTACGAATGAGAAATACTACGGTGCAGCACCGATAATGCCGGTTCTTTATCTCTCCGTGTTCTTTACCGGATTCAGCATGTTCTCAATCGGATTGCATATTAAAGAAAAAACGAAAGTGATAGCGATTGTTGTGGTGATATCCGCTCTGATAAATATTTGTTTGAATTATCTGCTAATCAAAGAATTTCATATACTGGGAGCGGCCTATGCTACATTAATCTCGGTCTGCATCAATAACTTCACGCTATTTATACTGTCCCAAAGGTACTATCACTTAAAGTTTCCATACGTAAAATTGATGTTCGCCTTCTTTATTCTGTTTGCACTTATGTACATGGGGAATATTGAACTGCCTAAACTTGAATTTAGTTTACTCTACGCTATTCTTGCCAAGATCGGATTAATCTCCGTCTTCATTATCTATTTGTATTTTAGCAAACTGATAAATTTCATGAAACCGATAAAGCATATCAGGAATTAAAACCATACTCTTTACTAAGAACCTGTTCATGATCTTTATAATCGAATAAAAATGGTCCTTTTTCGTTGCTTCTTCGTTAAAAAACAGTCACGTATCTTTGGATATGCTCCAGTTTTTTGCCTTAAATCAACAAAAAATGACTCATTTTTCTCTCGACCAAAAGATTATGAACAGGCTCTAAGAACCTGTTCATAGGTAATTTGCAACAAATGGATCCGTTAAGAAAGCTACGCAACTCATTCAGACAACGAAAAAAAATCAAATCGATCAAGGAAATCGGATCGGTGACAGCGGATCAGATCTTTGAAGATTTAAGAAATCTTGGGATCAGGGACGGTGACAAATTGTTCGTTCATTCTGCATTAAGCAAATTGGGCTTTGTTGAAGGAGGAAGTGAGGCGGTAATTGACGCATTGAAGAAATCCGTCGGTCCTGAAGGAACATTATTGTTTCCTACTTTCACCTTTCCGGGAGGAGGTGTTTACGCGACAATTTCAGACGAGAACTATATTTTCGATGTGGACGTCGATCGGTCATATACAGGAAAGATATCCGAAACCTTTAGAACGATGCAGGGCGTTTTTCGCAGCATTCACCCTACGCACTCAGTTGCGGCTTATGGGAAATTGGCGGAGAACATAGTCTCGCACCATATTGATCTTGGAAGTAGTTTTGGGGAGGGAACTCCATTTGGTAAAATGATAGATTTAAATGTGAAAATTATTGCACTGGGCGTTCCGATCTCGATGTTTACTTTCTTTCATTGTTTGGAAGACTATCACCCTGAAATTTTTCCAGGTCTGTTCCACGAAAATACGATGACGATTAAAGTAAGGAAAGAAGGCACTATATCGAACTATGAGATGCCCTATCATAATCCGGATTTTACAACTGACCGGATCGAAAAAAATCCCACAATTGAAAAATATTTCGCGGATTATTTTCTCGAAACAGCTAAATTGAAAAAGGGTAAAGTTGGAAATGCAGATACGCTCTTAATTAACAGTCAGGATCTTTTTAATATTGGGCTGGAGTTAGCAAAATCCGGTAAAACAGTATACAGCATATGAAAATATTAATTTTTGGAGGCAGTGGAGGAATGGGTTCCTTAACAACAAAGCTCTTAAGCGAAGACGACGGTAATCAAATAATGTCACTGGGATCTGGTGATGTGGACGTTACGAATAAGGAGGCTACGGAAAAAGTAATTCAAGAATTTGAACCTGATGTTGTTCTTAACTTTGTGGTTTACAATGCAGATGGTGCCATTCACAACTTAGACTCTAATGAAATTGACAAGCAAATCGATGTAAACATAAAGGGCGCTCTTAACATACTTGGTGCCTCTCTCGAACTAATGAGAAAAAAATCCTTTGGAAGAATCATATTCCTTTCCTCTATTTTGAGCAACCACCCTGTTTTTGGTACGGCCTTATATTCTGGAAGCAAAGGTTTTATTGATAACCTGATCAAGACAGCGGCCATTGAGAACAGTAAACATTCGATTACAGTAAACAGTATTCAGCTCGGCTATTTTGAGGCAGGATTAATTCATAAAGTACCCAAGGATATGTTGGAGTCAGTAATAAATAAGATTCCGCTTAAACGCCTGGGAACAGGCAGAGAACTGGTCAACGCAATTGAATTTTTGATTAAGACAGAATACGTCACCGGCTTGAATCTTCCGATGTCGGGCGGACTTAACCTATCTTCCTTATAAGTGGGCTTAAAAAGCATCATTCGTCCATTCTATATGCCGCTGAGAAATCCAAGGCTACTCATACCAATATGGAATGACTTTGTCGGAAAAAAATATGAGCTTCAATCTAATTCGGTTCATCTGGCAAAAGCCATCAATTGGCTTGTCGAGAGTCAAAATGCGAATCAAGATGGTGGCTCCGCTTCGCAATATGCCGTGAAGGCCTGGCTGGATTCTTATCCTGAAACTACGGGCTACATTATTCCCACCTTCTTAAAGTATTCCATCTATTCCGGAGAGTCTGAATATGTCGATAAAGCCATTCGCATGAGCGATTATCTTTTGGATCTTCAGATGACATCCGGAGCATTTCCAGGAGGCAAAATCTCTGTAAATGGCGGGGCAGCGACAATTTTTAATACCGGACAAATTCTGTTTGGACTTTGTAGTATTTATAAGCAAACTAAAGAAGAGAAATATTTGACTTCCGCTGTAAAAGCAGGTGATTGGATGTGCGAAATGCAAGATGAAGATGGTTGCTGGAGGAAAGCTCTCAGTACGGCTGTTGATGATATTCCACATGTTTATAATGTGAGAGCGGCCTGGGCACTTTTAAAATTAAACGAAATTCAACCAAATGATCGCTATGTTGAGTGCAATAAGAAGAATGTAAATTGGTGTTTAGAGCAAAAAAATGAAAATCATTGGTTTGACAAAAATGCGTTTTATGAAAACAGCGATCCATTTACGCATAACATCTGTTATACCCTGAGAGGTATTTTAGAGTCAGGAATTCAATTGAAAAATGACGATTATATTGAAGAGGTGAAAAAGTCTGTGGACGAAATGATAAAGCGCATCAATTCGGATGGATCATTCGCAGCACGCTTCAGATCTGATTGGACTAGTAAGGATAAGTTTTCTTGCTTAACGGGCGATCTTCAGATGGCTATTATTTTGGCAAAACTGTATCAGCTTTTCGAAAACCCGGAGTACAAAGAATTGATGAAGAAAATTAACCTTCACAACAAAACATTGCAGAGGACAAAAGGACATCCAAGTATTTGCGGTGCAATAAAAGGAGCACATCCATTTTGGGGCAAGTACTGTCCATATTCCTTTCCAAACTGGGCAACCAAGTTTTTTGTTGACGCATTGCTGATGGAGGAAGAATTAAAGACCGCGAAATAAATGAGCGATAAGCAGGGTCTCATCAAAAAAACAGTCACAAATTCATTAGTGAATTTGTCCAGTTTTTCCGTGACGGTTATCGTCAGTCTCCTGATTATTCCATTTATTGTTCATCGCCTGGGCTTGGAACAGTTTGGAATTTATGGCTTGTTCATCGCTCTGCTGGGACCGCTCGGAATCACAAATATTGGTGTCAACCAAGCCTCCATCAAATACATTTCTGAATACCAGGTCAGGGACGACTACGATAAGATCAATCAATACTTTAATACTTCGATTGTCATGGTTTTGGCCATTGCCGTAATTGGAAGTTCTTTAATCCTACTGTTTGGCTTTGACATTATAACGTACTTCTTTCAGATCAATCAGAGTGACTATGAACTCGTCGGAAATTGTCTTTTTTATGTTGCGGCAATGTGGTTCATTGGACAAGTCAACAACCTGCTGGCTGCGATCCCAATTGCTTTTCAAAAATTTGCCTATCTCGGAATCGGTAATGTCCTCCTGACCCTATTCAATGCCCTTTTTATTGTTTTGTTTATCAACATGGGGCTGGAAGGTCTCCTTCTTGCTTACTGCCTCGGCAATGCGGTTCTGTTCTTTGTTTGGATTATTTTTATCAAGAGGTTGTCACCAAAAATCAAGTTCAATCTTAAAGTGAACAGAGAGGCTTTTAGAAAATGTTTTTCTTTTGGAGGATGGCAAACTTTGGGCCAGGTTGGCGGTGTATTAAGCAGTCAATCTGAAAAATATCTTATCGGTGCGATGTTTACAAATTGGAGCCTGGGAGTTTATGTCATTGCACATGATATACACGCCAAGCTTTATATGCCCATTTATAAACTGTTCGAGGTGCTGTTTCCGCTTTTTAGTTCAATCAGTGATGCCAAAAACAAAGCAATAAGCAAAGTCATTTTAATCAAATCCTCTTGGTTTGCAAACCTGCTTGCTGCGGCTATCATGATTCCGTTTATTCCTCTCATTGTCCCGTTTCTCAAATTATGGATCAGTCCTGAGGTGAGTGATGTGGGTAGCCCAATACTTACCGCCTTGATTATTGCAGCCGCAATAAGTGCCTGCTCTTTGCCCTTGATTCTTTATTTCACCGGACATGCCAAAACCAGATTCATCGCAATGACTGCACTGGCCGGAGGAGTTATAAGTCTGACCATCTCATACATTTTACTGAAGAAATTTGATATAAGATATGCCGGTTATGGGGCCATGGCCGCCTTCTTTATACGACACTTGATCTACGTTATCAGAATCAAGATGGCCAAGGAAGGTTTTGTAGTAAAAGAACTTTTTAACGTGACCCTCCTGCCTATTTGCGCCAGTCTTGTCCTCAATGCGACAATCCTCTACTTTTTTGAATTCGAAATAAGTAACTGGCTTAGTTTAGGCTTATATTACCTTTGTATGATGCTAATTTCGATCTTATTCGTAGCAATCATTGTCTTGGTTTTTGACGATCATAAGAGCAGAATAAAGGACATTAAGCTTATTCTTCAGAATTTTAAACGGAAAAGGAGTGAAATTTCGTAGGCTTATCTACAACATAACGCCATTTAAAAGACAACTTTATAAACTTTATCGGTTGGTCTTTGGAGTTCCTAAGATGTTTGAAAGTCTCAGATTTAAAGGTAAGTTCAAGGTTGCCGTAAAAAAATACGATACTTCCTTTCGACTAACTAATGACTATGATTTACACAGAGAAACGGACATTTTTTGGAGAGGAATATTCACTGCATACGAGTCCATTTCCTTAAAAATTTGGGCGGAAATCGCGAAAGATTCTGACACCGTTTTGGATATTGGAGCCAATAGTGGAATCTTTTCCTTATTAGCCAGGTCAATTAATAATAAAACCACCATTGTGGCATTTGAACCGGTACCCTATAATATTGGATTGATAAAAAGAAATATCGCGCTCAATCAGTTTGAGATAAATCTGGTCGAAGAGGCAATATCGGACCAAGATGGCGAATGTACCATGTTTGTAAAGCCGAATAAAGTGAACTACATGGCGAGTGTTAACCAAAATCGGGAACAAGAGGAAGAAAGTATTGAAATGAAAATTCCTACGTTAAAGATCGATACCTTCCTTCAAAAGAACAA
>CAZCAD010000063.1:0-10608 GCA_964496525.1 uncultured Flavobacteriales bacterium
CTGTACCAATATATGACCAATAGTGTAGAAAAATAATGCCTAAAAACTGAGGCAGATGCTTGACAGAATTCACTACATTGTGTTTGCAATTTACCACGAATTTGAAAAACCAATTGTCAATGCTAATTTCAGGCCTAATTATCTCATTGTTAATTTCTTGCGGAGCAGGGGCTGATTTCGAGATGAACAAGGTTGACCGCATGGAATATCGTTTCAAAGACTCATCAGTTCCTCCGGAATATCATCGGAGCTTTACAATTATTCTGACAACGTCTAAAATATACCTTGTTGTAGATTGCTATGGTGATACATTAAACCGGCAAACTTATAAAGATGGCGGCCTATCTTTAAAAGAATTGAAGAAAGCTTTTTCGACCTATAATATTTCAAAAGGCAAGAAGAAAAAGGACGATGGCTGCTCCGGTGGGACGACAGACGAGATCAGTTGTTTTATAGGTGAAAAGGCTGTTTTTAATGCATGGTTATATCACTGTGCAGATGGTGATGGAGGAACTCTTAGGGGAGATATCGAAGGTTTCGTGAAGGAATTTAGGAGTACAATTTATAATCTCGACAAAGAATTAGAGTAGTTATGAGTGCAATAAAAACACAACAAACTGATGATGATGTTCAGGAATTCATGAATTCCATTGAAGATCCCAAAAAGCAGGAGGACTGTAAAAAAATATTTGAGTGGATGTCAAAAGTTACCGGCGAAACGCCTAAAGTTTGGAGTCATGGCACAATTGGGTTCGGCGAGTATGAATACTCGGCAGCGAAAGGAATCGCTAAATGGTATTTAATGGGGTTTTCCCCTCGAAAACAAAATATCTCAATTCATATAATGCAGGGATTTGATAAACTGCCTGATAAGATTGAAAAACTCGGAAAATTTAAGAATGGTCGCTCTTGTCTTTACATTAATAAGTTAGAAGATGTTGATACAACAGTTCTTCAGGAAATTATTTCTGAATCATGGGATGTGGTAAAAGACTATTATCCGCCCATAAAAAAATAGTTGTGAATCTAATGCCTTACATTATGTTCGACGGCGACACAGAAGAAGCCTTGAACCTTTATGCCGAATGTTTGAATGGAGATATTCCGTATTTAGGGCGTTATAGAGATTCGCCGATGAAAATTCCGAAAAACCAAAAAAATCAGATCATGCATGCCACGATATGGTTTGAAGGTAGTACAATCATGGTATCTGATCGTGCTGAGAGAGTCGAGTATGCTCCGGGTGGAACCGAATCTAATATCCGTATGAGCCTGACAGTTCCGCTCTATGATATCCATGCAGTCTATGATGCCATTTCTGCTGGAGGAAATCAAACCATGTCGCTTAAAAAACAGTTTTGGGGCGATACTTTTGGAATGTTGACCGATAAGTTTGGCGTTCATGGGATGTTAAGTGGCGAAGAGGGAAAGGACGAAGCAAGTGAATAAACTTATTGTTACAATAGCGCTATTAATTACTTATTCAAATTATTCAATTCCCCAAAATTATACCTGCCCCGATGCTTTTGTAATTGGAGATCAGGAAGCGAATAACTACACTATTATTTATCCCTTTGGCTGGTCGAAGGATGGATATTTTGCCTACATCGCACAAGACATGAACGGGCTAAGTGAAGCTGAATTCTATCGGTATGAATTTCATTTGGTAAATACCAATTCAGATAAGCCCGAAAGTTCAAAGCCCGAATTTTATGAAGCGTATGAATATGGGATTGATTCGGTATTTACCTTAAAAATGGACACCCTGATACATTATGGAGATATGTGGAATTCGGCCGTTCTAAAGCATGTTGTTTGGCCGGAATGGAAAAGAGTAATTAGGCCGGTTATGAAGAAACATGCGATTGTTCAATCGAAACTCGAATTTGAAGAATTTACTGACTCCAAGGTCTTTGGATTTGAGTTTTCCGAAGTCCAGAAATTCGGTGGAGATGATGGTTATTGTATGGGTGAATATCTCCTGCATTATATAAAAAATGACTCCGATTATGAGCTTGTTAATATTAAGGGAGAAGTAAACGAAGACGGCCTTTGCTATGATCAATGGGGAAACGAGGTTTGGTACAATCGTTACGATTTTCTTGGTTTAATTCGGTCGCCTTTTGAGACCAGGGCTCAACCTTATTTAAGGGTCATTTTGCAAAGTACTGATGGTCATGAGGAACCTTGGGAAAATCTATTTATTGAGCCTTTTGTTCCTGCTCGATTGTGATTCATACATTACAGCTTGAGGATGCGATATCCCTCATTGCCTATTCTTAAAATATAATTACCCGCTTCGTATTCAGATAAGTCAATGGAATCTTCGGTCTCGAAATGGCCATTTAGGACCAATCTTCCCATGCTATCATAGAGTTGAAAATCTGATTCAATAGCTGTGCGAATGTTCAAGATCGCATCAAATGGATTTGGAAAAAGAAGTGCATTTTGCTCTTCGTCTTCTTCGAAAATTTCTGTTACAACTATTGGACCTCTTTCTTTGTAAAAGACTCTGAACTTGCCACTGTCAGGATAATTCGGCAATTCGTAATTGACCGCTATTCCACCATTCGGCATAAGATCAACGGCTTTGAACCCAATCGAAGTGTCATTTCGGTCTGTTACATATTGCGGTTCGGACCAACTTTCGCCTTGATCTGTTGAGTAGGCAGCCATCATGTCGCCCCCATTCAAACCGGCGATATCCTCCTCCTTCCAAAAAGTCCAGAGTACGTCATTGTCAATGTCATATCGACTTCCTTCGGCTAAGTAACTTCGCTCAGCATAAGAAATGGTATCCGTAAAAGTCGATTCAGTCCAGGTCGTCCCTAAATCGTCCGAATATCCGTATATCAAACGCATTCCCCAATACGGATCACCGGCACTGGCCTGATGATAAAACAAATGGAATCTTCCGTAAGGATCAATGACCAAATCCGGGTCCCCTTGCATGGCAATACTTGGATTTACCTCAACTGGAGTGCTCCAATTCAATCCACCATCCTCGCTCACCACCATTTGCAAATTCCAGTTATCGGCCGGAGAAAACACCAGGGATGAATCTCGCCAAAAAATTGCCAAAGTGTCGCCGCTGCATGCATTAAATTGTCCTCGCGGAAAAGAAGATGAAATGTCGTCATTAACACTCAACAAGGTTTTTGCACTCCAGGTATTTCCGCCATCAGTTGTTTGAGAATAATATGATTCCGGTTTATCAGACGTCCCCGTTTTACCTTCGTTCCACATCACATGAACTCGACCTTTTAAGTCTGAGCTGATATACATATCGCTAAATGAATTGTAATCCGGATTATCTGAAATACGAATTGAGTCAATAATAATATTTAAGGCAGAATCCATTTTTGTATAGTATAATGCTTTGGGTGATTGGCTTGTCCAAATAGCATGGAGGGTATCGTTATTGTCTCGAATCGTCTTTGGCGAATTTAATCCTGTTACAAGAGAATCCGGTCCAAACTTCTGCGGAATTATCCAATTAATGCCGTCGTAGCTATGTGTGTGCCAGATTCCTCCAATTCCTTCTTGATTATTCAGAAAAACGACTCGCTTATTATTGGAAAAGACGGCCATATTACTATAAAGAAATCCTCTGACGCTTCCTGATCCCGGTGGAGTCGGTAATTCGACATTATCTGACCAGGCAGGATCAACTCCATGTTGTCCGATGGCGGCGTGGCTGAAAAGAAGAATGATTAGGGTGATTAGGAAATAGGAGATTGTTTTCATGCGCTTTGTGGGTTTCAGGTTTTTATAAAATCATTTGTTCTTTGATCCCTCTGTGCATTCTGGATCCCTGGACGCGCTGCGCTTAGGTGAATTCCGGGTCCCGTCGAGAGATCCCGCATCTCAGTCTCCGCCTAAGGCGGATCCTTCGTGTGGGATTAATTCGACTAACAAAATTTCATAGAAATTTTGAGTCTCATTAAAAGAAGTCCCGCTCTTATTAGGCTAACACCTTACCTAGAGCGGGACCCTCCGACTTTCTAACAAAAAATCTACCTTTGCTACTTCAATATTTTTTTGGTGTCTAAATCGATCTCGAACACTTTGCCACTGAAAGTTGTCAGTGTTGCAATGTTATCACAAGCCCCGTCTCCCCAATCGATTGTTCCGCCACGTTTTTTAAATTTTCCCTGATAAACAATCTCAACAGATCCTGAGAGGATGTAGTTACAACTTGCGGGAGCTACATGAAGCGGCTCTATAATAGTGTGAGTGATTTCATGGCCTTTCTTGCCGATCGTGGTTCCACCACCGGTAATCAAGAATTCATCATCATTTCTGTCACAAGTTCCTGATCCTGTTATCCACTCTCTGTCTCTATCGAAAGTACGGCTCCAGCTATAGCTGTCTTTATAGGCTTGTATATCACCGACAACATCAATCAAAACATTCCCGGAAACAGACTTCCCGATATTGGTTGCGATTCGGGTTCCTTCGATTTTCACATCTTCAATGTAGAAATCTTCGAAGGTGATTACTCTCGTGGCTCCATCATTTCGGATATCATCAGAGACATCAATAATGATTTTTCCTTTCTTGGTTCGCCCGAAGTACCCTGTGCAGCCATCTCCAAAATCGATAGTGATTGTTTTGGGAAAGTTAGGCGAGCTCTCAGTGACCTCCGCGCACTCACCGACAATATCCGGCCAATTGTAATTACAATCCGTGGAAGTGTATAATTCCTCCATCGTAGTTTCTTCAGATGTTTGCTGAGAAAAAACTTCGTCTTCAACGAAGTCCGTATCATCGGCATTCTGATCTTTTTGACAGGACACAATGGTCATTAGCGCAATCGCTCCTATCACTTTTCCGGTTCTTTGCAAATTTGTTTTCATAATTTAATTTTTAGTAATTCAACGTATTAAATGTTGCGCTCTGATAATTATGATACCACTCATTCAGGAAAAGTTGGGTGGAGTGTAAAAAAAAATAAAGTTTTTTTCTTTTCTCAGTGTTTATAGATGGTTCAGGGGTTAAGTTTCTGCGGGATGAATCTCTTTAACTTGAAATAAAGGTTTGCTTTTTCTGTGGGATGAATCTCCTTATGGCGGGATAAAGGTTTGCTTTTCCTGCGGGATGAATCCCGCAGTTATTGGAAATGATTGATTGTGTGGGAAGACAGATAATTATCTGGCCCCACACGAATTAGAGTTTAAATGTAATCCCAACATTGGCACCGACGCCCCTGGTCCGGATGGTGATATCTCCGGCCTGTTGTTGATAGAAGTTGCTGATTGGAAAATCTAACTGACCTTCAGCGAACATAGAAATTTTTGGAGCGAGACCCCATTGGAATCCAAATGCGCCTTGACCGCTAAAATGAACTTTCTTCATACCGTCCACATTAACTCTTTCAAAATCTCTGACCAGACCGCCATTTCTAAAAATGAGATTGGTCCGTTGCCAAAACAAAAAGTTAGCAGCTACACCGCCTCTTATATATGGCTGTACTTTTTTCGTTCCGAATTTGAACTTTAATGAAAGTGGAACGCTAAAATATCTTAGACTTTGTGACATTCTTATACGGAATAATAAGGTGTCTGCTGTCGTGGTACTGTAAAAATCATCCAAGTCATCCGGATCTGTCGCTACTCGACCAACGGGTGCATCCATTTCATAATCCGTCGGTTCTTTAATAACCAGTTTTTGAAATTCGCGCGAACGATATTTCCATTGCGCTGACTGAACACCAAGATTAACAGTAAAATGATTACCTATATTATAACCCAGTAAGATTCCTGATTGCTGATAGCGTTTTCTGTCCGGATTCAGTTTGATGAATTTCTTGCTCAACAAATCATCCGGATTATTATCGTTCACAATAAATCGGTTTCTTTTTCCCGTTCCGGCGTACAATGAAAGTTCCCATGTAGATATTCTGGCTAGAGGTTTTTCGATTTCAACGCCAATCATTGAAAATTCAGATGAAGGTGGAATCACCACAATAGGACCGATTTGTGGTTTATCCAAAGGATTAATTTCAACATCATCCCTTTGATCAGTAGTAACCCAATTATCCGTTAGCCCGACTTCATTCGGTTGATTGCTTTCCGATGTGGTATTGTCATCGACATTTGAATCGCCTATCTTGCCTGGATCGATTTCAGAATTGGTTTCATTCTGCTCTTCGTTCACCACTTGATCTTTGGGATCATCGGAACTATTATATTTATTGGAAACGTCATCCGGAACTTTCTGAATTTGATTTCCAGGCATAGTAGAAATTGCTTCCTCGCTTGTCATGTTTTTACGATCCGATTTAGGAGATTCTGATTTCACTTTTTCGGAATCAAATGAGTCAATGCCTGCATCAGAAGTTGATGTCTGGTCAAATTGCTGATCGGCATTGGACTCATTTTTTGAAGCCTGTTCATCTACAAGCGCGTCTGCCTGCCGGTAGACAGGGTCGGATGACGGCTTCAGATTTGCAACATCAGTTTCGCCGGACTCAATTTCTGAGTCGGCTGAATGAGCAGGCTTATCTTGAATGATTTTCTGTGAAGTTTCTTCTTGGGTATCTGAAGGATATAATAAATAGGTGGTTGTCAGTAAAGAGACTCCGATAAGAGCTGCCCACATCCAATATCCTCCTCTTCTTTTCTTGCGTTTGGCTTCTAAATTTGCCGCGACAGTCTCCCAAACTTCCGGGGAAACGGTCAGTGGCATATCTGAATAGGATTTACTGAAAAAATCCTTTAGCTCATTATTATTCGCCTCAGTACTTGTTGGATATCCCTTTGCCAAACGCATTCCTTCCAAACTTGTGGCAACACCATCCCAAACCTTAGGAGAAACAGGAAGTGCTTTATCCGTGTAATTTTCACGGAAAAAATCCCTCAACTCTTTATTGTTCTCTTCTAAGCTCATTTATTCTCCCTTTCTTCATCTGACATATCCGCCTGAGGCTGAGAGTCAGACTTTGCAACAGCATAATTTTGCTCTATTGCTTTGCGTAATTCTCGTTTGGCATCGTACAATTGCGATTTGGAGGTTCCCTCAGAAATTCCCATCATTATCGCAATTTCTTTATGCGAATAGCCCTCGATGAAATAAGCATTGAATACCTGTCTCCTTCCATCGGAAAGGCCCTGAACGTAAGAGGTTAATTCTTGTTGGTCTATTTCGTTCATCAAGTCCACATCAATAATCGAATTCTCATGATGCTCCTCCATTCTGTGCTTATCTTTTCGTCTGCTATCTTTTCTCAATTGACCAAGTGCAATGTTCACTGTTACCCGTCTCATCCATCCTTTAAATTCTCCTTGACCTTTATATGATTCCAGCTTTTCAAAAATCATGATGAAAGCATCTTGAAGCATGTCATTCGCCAGATCGCGATCTGCTGCATACCTCATACAGACGGCATACAACCAGCCGGCATTCTCTTCATACAACTGTTTACAAGCTGCAGGGTTAAGTGCAACGCACTTCGCTATTAACTCTTTTTCTTCGATGCTTTATACAATTTGACCAGACGCTCATCATAATAATGATGCCACTACATTTAAATAAGTTGGGTAGCATCTAAAATTTAATGTTTGTCCTTCTATTCAATGAAGATGCGCTATCCAATCCGTTTATTAAAAGTTTAGACTTCATTGAAAATTAATGGTTTAAGGCGACTTTTACAAACCCCCTTCCAAAACAGATTTTTAACTACTTTTAAAATAAACCTATCATTCTGAAAAAAATCTTTCTCAAAATAACAAGTCGAGGTATCAAAGCCGGTATGGACGAAGATACTCAAGAGGAAATCCAACTTATAAATGGCATTGGGTTTTCCGGAGTACCGGTTTGTCTTACCTACGCATTGGTTTTTATCGTTACCGGGCATACTTTTTTGGGGCTGTGGTTCTTGATTGGTATTCCAATTTTCGCCATTTCAACTTATGCGATAAATATTGTTGGTTACAAGGCGTGTCGAACCATCATGTGCATTATTGTTCCGCTGTTCTGGTTAACCGTAACGGTCATGTTCGGCAGAGAATGCGGATTTTATTTGGGTTTCATTGTGATCAGCTTTCCCCCACTTTTGTTTTTTCCAACCGTCAGAAAAGCAATTCCCTTCGTTGCCTGGGGTGTAATTTGTTTGATCGGTTCGATCATCCTATTAGATGTTGTTGACAAGCCTACTGAGATTGAATACTGGTTGGCTTTATATTACTTAAACGTTGGAGTTGTATTGATGACCACCTTTGTTGTCATCAGTATTTTCAGAGAACAGATCATTGAAAACAGATTAATTGTACGGGAACAAAAAAGAGAAATCATTGATAGCATTAACTATGCCTCGCGAATTCAAACCGCGGCACTGCCAATGCAAAGTTTAAAAGCCAAATTATTTCCAAATTCATTTGTCCTGTTCCTTCCTAAGGATATTGTGAGTGGAGATTTTTATTGGTTTGGTGAAAAAGACGGCAGGAAATTAATTGCTGCAATCGATTGTACCGGCCACGGAGTTCCGGGTGCATTTATGAGTATGATCGGCAACTCATTTTTACATGAAATTGTTTTGGAGCAAGGCTACACCGAACCGGCGATCGTACTGGACAAGCTCCGTGCCAAAATTATTCGTACACTGGATCAAGATGAGTCGGGCCCGTCACAAAAAGACGGAATGGATATGGCTCTATTGGCATTCGATGATTCAGCCCGGACAGTTGAATTTGCCGGAGCGAAAAACCCCTTGTACTACATGCGTAACGGAGAATTAAATGAATTGAAAGGTGATAAAATGCCAATCGGTGAAGAAGCAGGTGAACATAGAGATTTTACGAATCATAAACTGGAAGTACAGAGCGGTGATGTTTATTATTTATTTACGGATGGTTATCCCGATCAATTTGGAGGTGAAAAAGGCAAGAAGTACAAGTACAGTAACTTTAAAAAGTTTTTAGTAAAGCATCATCAGCGTCCAATGATTGATCAGGAAAATATCCTTCTTGAAGAATTTAATGATTGGAAAAGAGATTTGGAGCAGTTGGACGACGTTTGTGTTATTGGGGTAAAAGTTTAGACGCCTGTCTGCGGTCTACAGCACCAAAATGAAAAGTAATTGGTGTCGATCCAAACTATTAATTATTCATTTCCAAAATTTAATCTCATTGGCTTTGAAAATGCGGGAAAATTAATTTCTCACAGATTTTCGCTAAATTACGAATATTCCTATCTAAAACCTTTTAGCATGACTCGACTAACACTTTTATTGATCACCCTACTTCTCTGTACTTATTTGGCAGACGCCCAAAAAATGTCCGAGGACTTTAAACTAACCTGGGCGGATGTTCCTTTACATCGATCTAAGGATTCCAAACTCGTTGACGCATTTTATAAAGACGGTGAATACATTGTGCTTAGACGAGAGGTGATTAAAGGACCCGGAGGCTGGTATTATTTTCTGGAAAAATTTGATCAGAGATTGAAACGTGTAGACGTGAAAGACATTTCGATGAACATCGACGAGGAAAATTATAGGACAATAGGATTTGAAAAAATGGGAGATAATTACGTGATCCTTAGCTATAAATATGAAAAGAGAGAAATGAAGGAGACTTATTTCCTACAGCTTTTGGAAACTGATAATATGTCTATAGGCAAACGTCAAAAAATCATCTCCTTTGATAAGTTAAAGAAGCGAAGAAATTTAGATCTGACTTTTCTGACTTGCGAGGACAATAGCTTTGCAGTGATATATTATATCGATTATAACCGGAAGACGAAAGAACGCAAATTCAATTGTTTCATTTTTGATGAAGCTATGGAGTTAATTTGGAAAAGGGAAGATTTTGATGTGACCGGAATGACTGTTCGTGAAGTGTTCTTTGACAATGATGCGACCCTTAGTCTGGCTATCTCTAAACATGCCGATGGAAAATGGTTTTCATCTGAACCCGGTGACCCAAAGACCATTGAATTTTTATTGCTCTCCGAAGACGGTGTTGATGAAATGAAGTATCAATTCAGCGGTTACATTCCAAGCGATGTGGCTATATCTAAAACAGCCGATGGAAGCTACGCCCTTAGTGGTTATTATTATAAGCCGGAGAGTTCAAGTTATATTATAGAAGGCGCTTACTGTGTGACTATTGACCCAAGAAGCGGCGACCTAATTAATGATTTGCACAAAGAATTTACGGATGAATTATTG
The DNA here is from genome assembly GCA_964496525.1 of uncultured Flavobacteriales bacterium. GTDB lineage: Bacteria > Bacteroidota > Bacteroidia > Flavobacteriales_D > Crocinitomicaceae > JAKSBJ01. The sequence goes on from CAZCAD010000063.1 coordinate 10,172, forward strand.
AAGGAAGGTGAATCGGCAAAAACTCAGAAAAAGCACGACAAGAAAACTGGAAAAGGTAAGGCGCAAGGGGCCAATAATCTGGACATGATGCAAATACTTTATCACGACGATGGATCCTTTTCCATGATTGGAGAAAAAAACTGGTTGGTTGTATCTACAACAACAGACGCCAATGGTAATACGACAACCAGATACACTTATTATAGAACCGATATGATTATCACAACGATAAAAGATGGAGAAATTATAAGTAATGTCAAGTTAAATAAGCACTCATCCTCCAGTCGACCATTCGTTGGATATCAGGCAATATCCTACGATAATTCTTGCTATATTTTCTTTAACGACGATCGTGAAAATTTGATCTCGATTGATGCTAAGGCAGGTGTTAAATCGGCCAATGGAAAAAATAAAGACAGATCACTTTCAGTAGTAAA
>CAZCAD010000064.1:0-10587 GCA_964496525.1 uncultured Flavobacteriales bacterium
GGAACACAGGACATTCATAAAACATTAGAGAAAAAGATTTCTGATTTTTTGGGAATGGAAGACACCATTTTATACGCTGCGGCATTTGATGCTAACGGCGGCGTTTTTGAACCACTTTTCAATGCTGAAGATGCCATCATTTCGGATGAGTTAAATCACGCTTCAATTATTGATGGCGTACGCTTGTGTAAGGCTGCACGATATCGATACAAGAATTCTGATATGGCTGATTTAGAAGCCAAACTTCAGGAAGCTCAGGCGCAGCGAAATAGAATTATCGTGACCGACGGAGTTTTCTCCATGGATGGATACGTGGCTAAGCTGGATGAAATTTGTGATCTGGCCGAAAAATATGATGCTTTGGTCATGGTCGACGATTGTCATGCGACCGGATTCATCGGAAAGACAGGGAGAGGCTCTCATGAGCACAGCGGTGTGATGGGAAGAGTGGATATAATCACTTCTACACTTGGTAAAGCGCTCGGTGGTGCCATGGGCGGCTTTACTTCAGGAAAAAAAGAAATTATCGATATGCTACGGCAACGATCTCGACCCTATTTATTTTCAAACTCATTGGCTCCGGCAATTACAGGAGCGTCAATTGCTGTACTTGACCTGCTCAGTGATTCAACCGAATTGAGGGATAAACTGGAAGAGAACGTCAATTATTTTAAAGAGGGAATTCGTCGTGTAGGCCTTGAAATTCGCGACGGCGATTCGGCTATTGTACCGGTCATGCTATACGATGCAAAATTGTCACAGGACTTTGCAAATCGCTTATTGGAAGAGGGAATTTATGCGATTGGATTTTTCTATCCCGTTGTTCCCAAAGATTTGGCCAGAATTCGTGTTCAGCTCTCTGCGGCCCATACAAAAGAGCAGCTGGATAAGGCCATTGATGCCTTTGAGAAAGTTGGAAGGGAACTCGGTGTAATCGCAACGGTTTAAGCTGAGATGAGATGAGCGAGAAAAAGCCATCCAGAAGAAATTTTATAAAAAAGTCGACACTCGCCGGCTTTTCGGCACTAATTGGTTCCAAGATTATTTACGGCGAAAATATGCCGGTTGACATGGAGCCTCTTGTCCTTTCTGAAAGTCAGGAAAGAGATTTTGTTCCGGGCAAAAATCAAAAATTGACGGTGCTCAATTCCCAACCCTGGAATGCCGAGACACCTCCCCATTTACTCGATCCTGAAGCTACTCCCACCGACTTATTTTTTGTTCGAAACAACGGGATCGCACCAAAAAAAATTGACGCGGAGAAATGGACGTTGACAATTGAAGGAGAATCTGCCAAAACAAAAAAGACATATCGCCTAAAAGATTTATTTACCAATTTCGAGCATTATTCTTATCACCTGACACTGGAGTGCGGAGGCAATGGGCGAGCCGAATTTAATCCTCCGGCCAAAGGCAATCAATGGAGCCTGGGAGCAGTTGGATGCTGCAAGTGGACCGGCGTTAGATTAAGGGACGTTTTAGAAGATGTTGGAATAAAAGAAAATGCCGTTTATATTGGTTATTATGGTGCGGATATGCATTTGTCCGGTGATCCCAACAAAGTTGTGATCTCAAGGGGAGTACCGATAAAGAAAGCACTGGAAGATGAAACATTGCTGGCCTGGTCAATGAATGATGCGCTTATTCCGATCATGAATGGTTATCCTTTGCGCCTGGTTTGTGGAGGTTGGCCCGCTTCGGTGAGTGGTAAATGGCTAACAAAAATATCCGTGAGAAATATTGTTCATGATGGACCTAAAATGGGAGGCCAATCATATAGAGTTCCTAAGAATCCCGTTGAGCCCGGCAGTAAAGTTCCTGACAGTGAGATGGAGATTATTGAATCCATGCCGGTAAAGTCCTTGATAACTTATCCGAAAACCGGGGCGATGGTAAAAGCGGGAAAATATTTGGGCGTTCGAGGGCACGCCTGGGCCGGTGATCTCAGTATAAAGGCAGTTCACGTTTCGATTGACTATGGAGTCAGCTGGAAGAAATGTATATTGCGTGAGCCCAAAAACCGCCTTGCCTGGCAGCGATGGGAAACCAAAATAAAACTGCCCGAAAAAGGTTATTATGAAGTCTGGGCCAGGGCAACTGATGAAAACGGAAAGCGGCAACCGATGCTATTGCCGGGATGGAACCCAAAGGGCTATTTAAATAATGCCTCTCATCGAATTGCCGTAAAACAATCTTGATGGAAGAGTCAGAGAAAGATAAAGCGGTAGTAATAATTGCAAGAGCGAAATTGAGAATTGCAACCGCCGTATTCTTCTCAGCTTTTTTCGTCATTTGTTCGGAGTTCTTTTTTAAAGGAGTGTTCCAATTTCGCGAACTTCCGGCCAAAGTGCTTGTATCGACCATTGAGAATGAAATGCCGGTTTATGAGCCGATGGTTTTTAATGAAGCTGACGTTAAAGACGGCATTCACGTCCCCAGCGGGATGCCGGCAGATACCGGTTGCGCTGAGGTTATACAAAATTGTGGGGCGTGTCATTCGCTTGATTTAGTAAAACAGAACAGAGCAACAAAAGAGGGCTGGAAAGAAATAATTGTTTGGATGCAGGAAACGCAGAAGCTGTGGGATTTGGGCACAAAGGAAAATGTGATTTTGGATTTTTTAGCAAAAAATTATGGGCCTGAGAATTCGGGCAGACGAAAGAATTTGGAGAATGTTGAATGGTATGAATTATAGAGGCGTATTGATTTCGCTGGTTTTTGTCGGGAGCTGTGGTTCAGAGGCTGAACCAGAGACCACAGGGGCTATAATGGAATTCGAACATGTTGATCCTTCCTATGATATGCAGGAGCAACCCGAGATTATTCAAAAGTTTTTTCTTTTGGATCCGGACTTTATTGGTGACGATTTTTGTTATGATCATGACGAAGTTCAATCTGTTCTTCTCGCAGATATTATTGAAACAAGCGAAATGTCGACCTGGGATCTGTTTGGATTGAGTAATTCAAATAAATACCTCGGTCTGGAGAATACAGAATGTCAAGTGACGATTGAATTTAAGACGTTCATCTTCGGCGGTAAAACGTGCGCTTATTTAAATCAAGTGAACAGAGGAGGTCAGCGGTTTGATTATTTGGAGTTGGATCCAAAAAAGAACCGGTGGTCAACGGCAGGTGTTTTACCGGGGCCAAGCCTGGTTGATTATTTCGACGACCTAAACGAAGATGAGAAAAAGCTGGTGGATGAAAATGGCGTTCAATTTGTTTATTTATCCGAAACTTCGGATACCCTACATTATTTTTTCTCAATTTGGGAAATGGCCCGACGAATGGATGCTGAAGACACTGGTTTCAATAAGGAACCAAACTCACATTTTATTTTGACAATTCAAGAAGAAGACTTTTTACTTGAAAAGGTGATCGATAATGGGGACTAAGTTCCATATTCTGCTCATGTTTCCTACATAAAGGAGAGCACGGCAAAAACTATCGCAATTATCAAGCAAAAAAACATCTTGATTGGGTAATTATCTGATTTTGTTTCTCTCATTTTATTTAAATCCAACCCGCGAATGAACAGGGGCTTAATTTTGCAGCGGCTAATATATAATATTAATTCTACTGAGCAAGTAGAATAAAGAAAATGTATTTGGCTATTTCCTCCCGTAAATAATCGAGCAGTTTTGAAATTTCCGAGTTCTCATTGAAAATGGCCGTTTTTCAAATCAAACATATAATTGATCTATCAATTATATGCTCAGATCCACTTCTCTCCTTAAAATTTGCACAAAAATTAACTAATTGATAAATCAATGAAGTCTTGAGCTAAGAATTGAAATTTTGATGGACTTTTCGAAGAATTGCGCTTAATTCCTCCATTTCATTTTGCGTAATTCCGCTTACACCTTTTGCTCGAATATCAATTGCGATCGGCAGCATTCGATGAATGAGATCTTCACCTGATTCAGTTAGGTGCAAAGCGCGTTCCCTAAGGTCAGTCGCTACCAATCGCCTCTCTATGATCGCTCGATTCTGAAGTAAATCAAGACTTCTTTTGACAGAAGCGGGATCTTTCAAAGTAGCCTCGGCCAGAGATTTTTGACTGATCCCCGGATCCAGGTCAATCTGCTTTACGAGTTCCCATTGATCGGCGGTAATTCCAAGACCGCTCGCTTTTAGTTTCTTCTTTTTGTAGCGCTTTATTGCTTGCAGGGTTTTTTCGAGCTGAACGATGTATTCTTTCTTAGAATTCATTTATAAATAATTAAAAGTTGATATATCAACAAATAAACAAATTATTTTTCAAAACTCCAAGCACAAAGTAATTCAGATAAAAAAAGTAAATTAAAGGCTCATAAGACCTAAAATGAGCTAAAATGAGCTGAAATGAGCTGAAATGAGCCAAAAAGACCTGATTTCAAGGCTGGATAAAACGTTTTTAAAACACAAGAATGGTGAGTTCGCTCAGCAGATGAGCGATTATATGCGCGGAAAATTTAGCTTCTATGGAATCAAAATGGATTTTCGGCGAGAAATCTGCAAAGAGTTTTTTAATGCGGCAAAACAATTGGGTAGAGACGATCTCTTGTACCTCTCCAAGACCTTATATCAAAGAGTTGAGCGCGAATATCATCACAATGCTGTTGAGATATTGGATAAGTTTTTGAAGGCTCAGATGATAGAGAAAAAGGACATAAAATTTTTCGAATGGCTGGTTTGTACGAATTCCTGGTGGGATACAGTTGATGTTGTCGCACCACGATTAATGCGTTTATATTTTGATGTCCTCCCCGAAGAGAAAGACAAGAAGGTAAATGAGTGGTTTTCTTCGGACAACATTTGGCTGATTCGATCCGCAATTTTAATTCACTTAAAACAAAAGGAGAAAACGGATATGGACTTTCTCTTTTCAGTAATTTTAAGAGCAAGCAGTACAGATGAATTCTTCATCAACAAAGCCATCGGTTGGATTTTAAGAGAAAACTCAAAACGAATTCCGGATGAGATTGCAGCCTTTGTAAAAAAGAACGAATCAAAGCTCCATCCATTGGCAATTCGTGAGGGAATGCGGATTGTTTTGGAGAATAAATAGATTCAAACAGATCTGAGTCTTGATTGCGCTTCGTTCGGAAACAAACTGCGATATATCGGCTTGATTTGGTGGCAGATCTTGGTTTACTGCTCTCCTCAGTTCAGGGTCACATTAAATAGAAGAAGCTCCCAATCGCCGTCGCCATCAGGAGCCTCATTGTTCTCTGACCGAACAATTTATTTTTTTATTGCATAACCTATACTCACTCCGAAAATCGGTATGGGATAGCCCGATAGATAACCATTTTCCAAACTCCAATTCAGTGCATTCCATCTTGGTTGAACCACGCCTCCCTGAGGCACGTCGCTGTTGGAATAGACATAGTTGAAACGGAAACTCAATCCACCGTAAAAATCGAATACGATTCCACTTCTCAATTGCCAGTTCCAACCGTATTTGATGGTCATCTTACCTGAAAATCTATGAAAGATCATATCCTCCTTGACGAAATAGGCAAAATTTTGCCATGGGTCCCAAGGCTCACCGTCTCCTTCCATTCCTACGCTAACCTCGTCAGCTATCCTCAAATGTCTTACTGAGAATTCAGACGCCAAATAATGTTTTTTCGAATTCCATATATAAAATCGCGGTTCAAAACGAACAAGGTATCCGCTCATATTGTCAAAAAGTTGATCTGAAGTGGAGCCCGAGAATGGTTGTAAGTAGTTAGGATAATACCCGAGGCCCCATTGAAAACCAACGTATTTACCGGCAAAACCCCCCAGTTCAAAATCGGCGGCTACACAGGGAAGGGCATTGAAGAAATCAAAAGGTCGGGACTTAATTACTTTGCGCGCCTCTTTAAACGACCACTCATAAGGTTTCTCACCATCGGTGATTTCTACATCCGATAAAGAACTTTCCTCCTGCGCATACAAATATCCGCAGGAGGAAAGTATTACTATGAGCGCAAGCTTTTTCACTTATAATCTCTAATAAGCGATTTAGTATTATTGTACAGGAATGAATGAAAGCTCAATCAGATTAATGGGATCTGTCGAGTCATACTGATAAACCCCTTGCCTGGTTAAAACAACAAGGTTGTTATCTCCGTAAGCGATAACGTCAACGGCTTCCAGGTTATCCATCTGCATAACCATTTCAGGATTTCCGATGTTACTGATATCATAAGCTTTTAAACCATCGTATCCATCACATACATAGATGATATCCGCATTGCTATTTGTAAATCCAAGTCCGTAAGGATTGATCAACATTGCTTCACCAACCACGGTCGGATTCTTTAAATCAGTGACATCAAGGATGTCCAGTTGAGATAAATTACCCCCGCATTCGGTTCCACCTCTAAGGGTAGCAAATGCGTACTGATCATTGGCGATTACCGGATCGCAGGACGTTACGTGTTCGAAAGTCGAAACTTCCTGTGGATCACGAGGATTTGTAACATCATAAATACGAACTCCGTCCTGAGCGCCGATGAATAATCGATCACCTTGTGGATAGATAGTTTCCATTCCAATTCCCATATCGATTGTCTCCAATAGAACAGGATTTTCAGCGTCAGCCAAATGGAAAACTTTCAACGTTTTGTAATCGACTGTATACAGATAGTCTCCAACAATGGTAAACTGCTGCATTGACCCTCCAAGTCCACCATTCAAGGCATTCTTAGTAGGAAGATTTATATTGTCGTTATCAGCCACTTGATCTTTCTCACAGCTGACCAGTGCAACTATTGCAAATGCACCAAGGATATAATTTTTTAAATTTTTCATTTTTCTAATTTTTTTGTTTGACCTACCTGCCCTTCGACAGGCTCAGGGACCACGGCAGGCGGGTACATTTATTATTTAAAGCACTTAGGATCGTCCAAAATCGTTTTCTCCCATCCTATTACCACTCCTTTTGCAGGATCAACGCACTCAAAGGCGCCAAACTCATCAGGGAATTGTTGTATAGGGAAAACTCCTTCAATTCTATTCTTGTAAACAGGAGTAGCCGGATTTGAAATATCAACGACTACCATATCGGTAATGTTATCCGCATATAGCACACCGGCTCTCACCGAAAAGTCCATGTTTCCGGGAATGCTGATAAATGAAACCTCAGAAGGGTTTGAAGGATTAGAATTATCATAAATGTGAATTCCTTTCGCCTGATCGTTGACCAGTAAATAGTTCTCATATAAATAAATTCGTCCGGGATTTTCTAATGTCGCAGAAGCAGTAATATCCACTGTCTCCAAATTCTTAGCATCCGTGTAAACCGGCCGGTAGCCGTCAACCTGCTCGTTCTGATTCTTTCCACACGACACCATAAGGAGAAGTGAAAAAAGAAAGACTGATGTTGCAATTGTGTTTTTCATAATGTCTTAATTTTTAATGTCATTTTTTGTAGAGTCGTATAAGTTAAGGATGACCCCCACCCGAAAAAAATAATTCTTCCTGACTCTGAATTATTAACTATTAACTCTTTTTACGTGCAACTATTGTGCCTAAATCCAGAAATCTTAACAAAACTTTAACAAAAAACGCCTCGATGAAGAATCATCGAGGCGCTAACCCAAAAACCTTAATTCACCCAATTGTGGGCTGAAAAAGATTGGTTTAATATACGATTATTAGTGAAACTCGATTTTGAGAAGTCCGCCTTCCGCGTGTCGCCAAAGCTTTAGCGGAGGCGCAAGGCGGACGAACACAAAATTGTAAGTTGAACTAATCCCGCTGTTTAGCGGCATTTCGGTATAACCTGCCTACCATGCTTACTTCGATTCCACTTTTTTGGAGTCCAGGATCTGCCCTGATTTTATTTTAATAGAATTGGTTAAAGGATTAGTCTTTTGATTGCGATAGATCCCTAATTTCAGAGGGATGTTTACAACTATGTCTTGATGTAAATCGTTTTTTTGATAAGATATAACCAAACTTCAACTCTTCCGCCTTCAGAAGTACCTCAGCATCACAGTTGGGCTGTTTAGGCTCATGCCTTGATATAAATAGTCTTTGACAAAATATACCAGACCGCAACTCTTCCGCCTTCAGAAGTACCCTCTGCGACGGTCGAATTGTTGTACGCTCTTTTTAGATAACAGGTCGCATCACCTATTCCTAAGTTGTTCAACTTATCCATAGAGAGTGTCAAATCGGTCCCCGCTTCAAGAATTGTGGTGAAGATTTCTATATTTCCGCCGGTTTGGCCATTTATAGTTAGCGTAATGGTTTCGTTGGCGCCAACAGCATTGCCCGTCCAAACGAAATTGAAAGCAGAACTCATACTGATCGTATCAACCGTTATTGGAAATCCGATTGGATCAATAGTCCCAATTGCATTTGTAAATGTATTATCATCCAGATCATTGTAAACGAATGTTCCATTATCCGTTAAACCGACCCAATCGGCTCTGTGAATACCTAAAGCCTGATTCCATAGTAGATCAGTTCCATTAAATGTCGCTCCCGCAGGCGCATCTAATTCAAGCAGGGTTCCAGTAGCTCCCCCAAATTTAAATGTAGCTCTAGCGGTTGTTTTGTCCGTATCCGCATCATAGAACAATTCGTAGATCGTGTAAATCGAATCTTGATTTACATTCGCGGAGTTATCTTTGGCACATGAAGCCAAAATCGCAGCAGCCCCAAATGATAAAACAAGTACCTTTTTCATAAGTGTAATTTTTGTTAAGATTTGTAATAAAGTCGCCAGACCCCCCAGACCCCCCTATCCCACAAAGGTACTTTTTTAAAAGACGTCGGCAAAAAGCCCTACAGCTGCCGATATTGCAGGCTTTAATAAATTACGTAGCTTAGCGTCTGCCTGCCCGCTTACTATTTTTGGAATGAGTAGAGAGGAATTTAATCAGCTGTTTGAGCGGCTTTACAGCCCACTTTGTAATTATGCTTTCGCCATTGTGAAAGATCATGACGATGCCGAGGATATCGTACAGTCCATCTTCGTTGATTTTTGGAACAAAGAGAATAAAGAGGGTATTGAGGTGAAGCTCGATAACTATTTAATTCGTGCTGTTAAATTTAAATGCATCGATCTTCAAAGAAAAGCAGTTGTCAAAAGAAAATACGAGGCAGAAGCTGTTCACACCGCTGTATTGATGGAAGAGGAGGTCGAAGAAGAAAACACCAATTTAAAAGACATCCTTCAGCTTTCGATTGCCAAATTACCCGAAAAAACGCGAAAAGTGTTCATGATGTCCAAATTGGACGGTTTGAGCTATAAAGAAATTGCCGATCACATGGGAATTTCACCCAAAACCGTTGAAAACCAGATGGGACGGGCCTTTAAGCACTTACGAAAAATGCTGAAAGAGCATAAAGATTTACTAATAATTTTGATTTTCTTAACGATTGAGTAGGGGGGCCTGGGGGGCTGGGCGACATATTAACAAATGCAATACATAGACGACATATTATCAAAGCATTTTGCAGCTGAGGCAAACCCGCAGGAAGAAGCGGTAGTTGCTCAATGGAAATCTGAAAATGAGTCAGAATATTCAATACTCGCTCAGGCGTGGAACGAAACCATTGATTTTGAGTTTAAATCTTACGATGCAAAGGCTGCTCTTATTAAAATGGAGAGTCAATTGGGACCGGCACCTTCCAAAACGAAAGTTTTCAGGCTAAATAATGTGTTTAAATATGCCGTCGCGGCTTGCGCCGTTTTATTGGTGGGATTGACCGCTGTTTGGTGGATAAATTCAACTACATTCATTACAATTGAAAATGACAGCAATCTTGCAAAAATGATAGAATTACCGGACGGATCTACAGTTTGGTTGGCTACGAATTCTTCACTTGATTATCATAAAGATTTTGAATCAAACAGAAATATCAACTTAAAGGGCGAAGCCTATTTTGAGGTAACCAGGGATAAGATGCACCCATTTGTTATTGAGACAGAATTCGGAAATGTGGAGGTTCTCGGAACAGCCTTCAATGTAGATGTAGGTGAGGAATCAACTCATGTATTTGTTGAAAGAGGGAAAGTAGCCTTAAGAAATGATGTTGGTGAAGTTGAATTAGAACCGGGCGAGGAAGCATTTTCAACGGATGGACTGGTTTCGAAAGCAGAAGAAGCTACAGATCCCAACATTTTATCATGGAGAACAGGATACTTTGTGTTCAATAATACACCCTTAAGTCAGGTAGTTATTGAACTCGATCAATATTATAAAGAGGTTATTACACTCGATAATGAGGAAGCCGCCGGTGTTGAGTTCAATGGTCAATTCCGCAAAAGACCCGTTAAAGAGCTAATTGAAATAATTGTTTTAACTTGTGGTGTAGAAGCCGAATATGGCGAGAATACTATTCGTTTGAAATAAATTATGCGCTCTATACTCCTGACAATTTTCTTTGTTGGATTATCTTCTATTTTTGCTCAAACTTTGCTTGAAAGAAAGATTTCGATTTCCTTCAAAAATCAATCTGTCGATAAATGTCTTAGAGGTATTGAGAAAAAAACCAAAAATGCTTTTTCGTACAACTCCAGACAAATTCATCACGCCGACAAAAAAGTCAGTGGTGATTTTAATCAGCAGCCCATATCGGTCATTCTTGATGAGATAT
>CAZCAD010000065.1:0-10585 GCA_964496525.1 uncultured Flavobacteriales bacterium
TACTCAGCAAGCGATGCTGCGGCTTGGGGAGCATGGACCAATCTCGATTTTGATGGAGATGGCAACAATTGGGGTGTATCTGATCTTACAGGAGCCGGAACCTCTCTTGATGCGCAAGGCGAATGTCTGACCTCTGCATCATGGGTTCCTGCCGGACCATTAACTCCGGACAATCTATCCATCTCAACTGTTATTGATATGAGCTCATATACATCGGCTTCTTTGCAATTTGGATGGGGATCAGTTGAAACTGTTGCATCAGGTTGGCAAGAAGAGCATATTGCCGTTTATGTTGTTAACGACACCGTAGGAATCTCTGCGGGAACACTTCCAACACCGGTTTTTGAAGCAACAAACACGACGGGAGAAATGTTGAACACTGAGACGATTGACATTACAGCTGAAGCAGCCGGTTCAGCAACTGTGTACATCGCTTTCCGTCATTATAGCTGTACGGATGAAAACTTTGTTGTGGTTGACGACCTTGTCCTTACCGGTTCAAGTGTGGGTGTTGATGAAAACGTAATCAAGGTTTCAACTTACCCTAATCCAACAGTTGATATTTTAAACATTACACTTAGCCAAGTGGCTGAAACTGTTTCTGTTTATTCAATGGACGGAAAGCTATTAATGAGTGAAATCATTAGCGGAACTAAGGTTTCTCTTGATGTTGCTGATTTAGCTGCGGGTTCTTATTTAGTAGAGGTATCTGCTGAAAAAGCGAGTGCCAGAAGTACTTTTGTCAAAAAGTAATTGAAAGTTTATATATTTAGATGCGTCCGCCCGCCTCAGGCGGGCGCATTTTTTTTTCTCTCTTGAAAATATCAGTTAAACATTACGACGATTTAACCAAAGACGAATTTCACGATTTGATAGCCTTGAGGATCGAAGTCTTTGTAATTGAGCAAAACTGTCCTTATCAAGAAGTAGACGGTTTGGATAAAGATGCCTATCATTTGATTCTCCGCTCTCCAAAACAAGAAGGAATCGGTGGTCATATTATTGGTACAGTTCGAATTCTGAAAGCGGGGGTATCTTATAAAGAATTGGCAATTGGCCGTGTCGTGAGTTCGCCCAAATTCAGAGGCCAGGGACTAGGGCATTTGATGATGGAGGCGTGTATGAAGTTTATTGAAGATGAGCTGGGTCATCAAGATATTCGTTTATCTGCGCAAACGCATTTACGCCATTATTATGAGAGATATGGTTTCACCACTACCGGTAAAGATTATTTGGAGGATGGAATTCCACACAGTGAAATGTTATTCACCGCGAAAAGCGCTGATTGAAGATCAACCTAATCTTGTTATATTCAACACATTATAATCTTGGCAAAGAATTTGCGTTTTCAAGAGTGCTCGCCTTTGTCCGACTAGGACGAGTAAGACAAAGACTAAACCATTTGCATGCGAATTGAATTTCAAAACGTACTCCCTTTTCCACTTGAGGAATATCCACATGACGATCAGTCCGTATGGAAACGGTCGTTTGAACTTAGTTTTCCGAACAGAATTTTACTAAATGCAAGTAGCGGAAAGGGTAAAACCACCTTTGTAAATATCCTTTACGGGCTTCGTAAAGACTACACAGGCTCGATCAGTATTGACGGCAATAAGGTCGCTTCTATGAGTCTTCATGATTGGATAGAACTACGGAAGAAAAAACTCAGCGTCATATTTCAGGATCTTCAACTTTTCCCCAAACTTACGGCCTGGGAAAATCTGACGTTAAAAAATGATCTCTGTCAACACAAATCGGACGATGAAATTCAAGGAATGTTGGAACTACTTGGAATTGGTGAAAAACGAAATCAACTGTGTGCTACTCTATCACTTGGGCAACAACAGCGAGTATCAATAATTCGCTCTCTATTACAGCCTTATGAACTCTTGTTAATGGATGAGCCATTTAGCCACCTCGACGAGGAGAACGGTCAAATTGCATTAAAATTGATTATCGAGGAAACGGAGAAAAACGGCGGAGGATTTATATTAACAACGCTGGGTAGTCATCACAGCAGCAGTTATGATCAGGAACTAACACTTTGATATGCTAAAAAAAATCCTGTTCAGAAATAGTGCAAATTTTCAATTCATCTTCGCCACAATAGGTGCCACAATTGGCTTGTCTGCTCTATTGCTAAGTTTCCAGTTAATTATAGATGTCCAATCATTTCATTCTTCGGAAGAAGAATTATTTGGACCGAACAGCGTCGTTATACAAAAGCGCGTGACCAATTTGACAACCGTAGGAATGAACTCCACTGAATTTACCGAGGAGGATTTACAAGCCTTGCGAGATAAGGACTTTATTATCGATGTCGCCCCATTTAAATCAGCGGATTATGAAGTTCGGATTGAGGAGTTACCCGGCGAAGGTATCCCCGGGTTTATGTTTGACGGTTTCTTGCAGTCTGTTCCAGATCGCTTTATGGATATTGAAAAAGAGGTTGAATGGACTTGGAATCCGGACAGTGAATTTGTACCGGTTGTCCTTCCAAAAGATTTCTTAATGATGATCAATTATGGATTCGCACAAAGTGCAGGAATTCCACAATTATCCGCGGAAATATTGATGGCTGCAAGACTCAAACTAACTCTCCACAGTTCAAAAGGCAGGGAAGAATACGTCATGCAAATTGTCTCTTTTTCAAATAAGATTAACTCCATACTGGCACCTGCGGCATTTTTGGATAATACGAACGAACGAATAGGAGAAGGCCGATATATAAACCCTAATCGTGTTTTCATCAAGACGGTTGATGACAGTTACGGCGAATTAGAGGATTTGATGGAAGAAATGAATCTGGATATCAGTAAATCTGCCATTGATGTAGCGAAGGTCAAAACATTTATTGCCGTAGTAATCGGAATTTTTGGAATCGCTGCCATCCTAATTGTCTTACTCTCTCTGATGGGATTTGTTCAGTATAGTCAACTCGTAATTAACAAAGCTTCTTATGAGATAAGGACATTATTGCGCATTGGATATTCTATTAAGAGCATCGTTCAGACTTTCGTTAAGCAGCTGAGTATCATTTTTGGAATCATCACCGTTGTATCAATTATTATAATGATCCTCGTGAAAATTCTGATCGTGAATCCCGGCTTGGATAATAACGGAATTCAACTTGTAGAGTCAACTGTACTTCCCGCAATGTTCGTCGCTCTGCTTACGTTTGGCGTATTTATTGTTTCAAATTATATAAACGTAAAAAGAACAGTTTTAAACCTTGGTCAGGACTAAAAGTTAAAATTGTGTTAAACTACTGTTGAAGAAGTTTTATCTTCGTCTTCCCCTTAAATGGCCAAGAACTGTGAATTATTTTGGAAGCCTATGAGACTTTTATTATTTCTTTTTTTATATGGATTGGTGGATACCGCTTGTCACGCTCAAAAGTTGACTTTTAGAATAGATAAGACGGCCAGTGACACGGTCAATCTTGCTCGTTATCTGGGACCGAAATTATATTATGCAGATACTGCAATAGCCAAAAACGGAGTTGCGGTATTTGATGGGTCGAGGCATGAAGGTGGATTAATGGCGGTTGTAACCAAAGAGGGGCGCTACTTTGAATTTATTTTGGATGGAGAAGAAGTTGATATGAAGGTCGAAAACATTGAAGACATGATCGGATCAATGTCAGTTTCTAAATCTGAAAACAACAAAATTTTTTACGATTACATTCATTTTATGACCGATCTCAAAAAGAGAAATGAAGAGAAAGTGAAAATATTTCAGACCTTAAAAGAAGGCACAGATGAATATGAAAAAGCCAAGGCCGTGCTAAAAGTTATTGATGAGGAGCGCATTGCCGCTCAAAAGAAAATACTTATCGAACACCCTGAGAAATTTATTGCCACCATGGTTAGAATGTCAATGGACATTGATTTGCCCGAACTTCCAAGGGACAGCTCGGGGAATGTCACGGATTCAAATTTCGTCTATAGATATTATGTGAATCATTATTGGGACAACTGTGATTTAAAAGACCAGCGGATTGTCCGTACTCCACTATTTGATACAAAACTTGATAAGTACTTTTCAAAAAAAGGAGTTCTTCAGATTCCCGATACGATTTCAAAGTATGCCCAGTTAATGCTCGATAAAATGGACTGGGAAGACAAGGACAATCATTTATTCAGATACTGTGTTAATCACATCACCAATAAATATGAAGAATCCAAGATAATGGGAATGGACAGAGTCTTTGTTTATATGGCCAGAAACTTCTACTGCGAACCTAATAATAAGGCATGGTGGATTGAAGACGAACAACATGAGAAAATCTGCGAGCGGGCAGAAAAACTGGGACGAACAATGATCGGCGAGTACTCCCCTCCGGTGATTCTTACGGATTCAACTGAAGAAAATTGGATTAGCTCGTATGACATAGATGCGAAATATCAGGTGATGTATTTTTGGGATCCGAATTGCGGACATTGTAAAAAAGTAACACCGAAACTTCAAACACTTTACGAAAAGAAATTCAAAGGATATGACATCGAAGTGATGGCAATTGCAAAAGCAACCGGAGATGATTTCGAGAAATGGAAAAAATTCATTCGAGAAAACGGTCTGACTTTTATCAACATTGGCCTAACAAAGACGATCTATAATCAAGCTTTGGAAGATCCCAGACCTTTACTCGCCAAGACTACTTTGGAGAGTCTTAACTACAGTGATACCTGGGACATTTATTCAACTCCCAGATTATACTTGCTCGACGAGAACAAGAAGATAATTGCCAAACAATTGTCTATGTCGCAGCTCGAAGAATTCATCGACAGGATTACCGGTAACAAGGATGCCGTAAAATTATTTCCTATTGAAGAGGAGCCTGAGGATGAGAAATTCGATGATGACCACTGATCGAGGCAAAGCCCCATTCAGGCCAAAGGAACTTATGATTTAGAGCACCGGTTCTAAAAAAGACTATAAGTTCTTTTCTAAGAATTCAGTTGTAATTTTTCTTGATAAAACCTCTTAATCTGATCGGTGTCTTTTCCTTTTTTATACATTCGATATGCCCTAAGATTTGCACGCGTTACTTTCATCCATGAATTCTGTGCATACTTTCTACTGGAAATTAGAATGTCGGCAGGAATAACCTGAAATTTCTTTCTAGCCATTAACTTTTCGAGCAAGGGATACTCTTCCATTATAGACATCTCTTCCTCAAAGCAATTCAGTTCGTTAAAAAGATCTTTTTTTATCGCCAGTGATTGATCGCCTCCTCTAAAGTAAAGCCTGAGATACCTGCTATGAAATTCGTTTAGACGCATCAATCCTCTCCTATTTTCGAATCTTGTGCGATAACAACATGCTTCAAATCCTGCCTTAAATGAGGCTTCGATGCCCTCTTGAAAATCTATTGGGGGTAAGGTATCGGCGTGGACAAAATACAGACAGTCATTCACAGCAGTTGAGGCACCAATATTCATTTGCAAGGCCCTATGAGTTTTCGCATGAAGCAATCGCACTTCATAGTCATTCACAATCGAAATAGTTTCATCCGTACTTTCACCATCCACAACAATGATCTCATTATTCTTGTCTGAATTAGAAATTAAATGGTTCAATAAGCGTCCAATGTATAGGCCTTCATTGAAAGTTGGTATAATTATCGATAATTTCAGCTTAGTCGTGTTTCGATTCTTTTCAAATATACTATTATCAGTATTGATCGTGTTTGCGCATCAGGCGGCTTTAACGCAGGAGCACATTTCTCATTCCTTATGGAATAAATTGACGCATAAACATGTGACGCCCGAAGGAAAAGTTAATTACAAAGGATTCAAAAAGGACGAAAAAATACTGGACGAATACCTGGTGGCCTTGTCAAAAAAACATCCCCAGAAAAGCTGGAAAAGAAATGTGCGTCTGGCTTATTGGATCAATGCGTATAATGCCTTCACCGTAAAACTAATCGTGAAAAACCTGCCTGTGAAAAGCATCAAAGAATTGGGAGGCAGTATTTACAAGATCAACACAGCCTGGGATATCAAGTTTATAAAAATCGGAAAGAAGGTGTATGATTTGAATAATATTGAACACGGCATAATTCGAAAAAAGTACAATGAGCCCAGAATTCACTTTGCTTTAAATTGTGCTTCAATCTCATGCCCAGCATTGAGAAATGAAGCCTACGTTGCTAAAAAGCTGAATTCTCAGTTAGATGAGCAGACCAGGAAGTTTATCAATGACGGGGACAGAAATATTATCACGTCCGGCGAGGTGAAACTGTCGAAAATTTTTAGTTGGTTCAGAGGGGATTTCAAGGAAAAAGGTAAGGGAGTGATTGATTTCATTAACGGTTACTCAATCGTGAAAATTGATAAGGACGCTAAAATATCTTACCTTAATTATGACTGGAATTTAAATGATTGACTATATTAGAGAGTATTAACGTCAGTTTTACCTATCTTTAAGTAAAATATTTAAAAGTTGGAGTGAGTGAGAATCAGTTGAGTTTGTAGTATTACTTTCATAAGTTTTGGGTTAATGAAAATCTACATTAAGGGCTCAACCTCGTTCACTCCATTTTTATTTTACATAGGTTGAAGAAGCCCTCTTTGGCGATATTGAGATCAACCGCATTTTCGATTCCATCAACCGTTCCTGATTCAGAAAATTGCCATATTAAGACATTAATTTCGTCCATTAACTTACAATGCCTGTTGTAGCTCGCTATCCAGAAATACTCTTCCCTCATCCTGAGCTGATCAATATTTTCCAGAAAGAAATTTTCATAGGTATAAACGATCGGTCGGTGCCCAAGTAGGCTCTCCACCTCATCCAAAAATGTAATAATTGAATCAACTACCTCATACGTTTTAAGGTCTCCGGAGATTTCAATATCAATAACCGGTCGTAGGGTAAAATTGTAATCTCTGATGGTACTCGAAAAAAAATCGGCTTGCTTTTTAGCGGATAATGCCGGGTCGTAGTAATGGTAAAATCCATACTCAATTCGCTCCAGAGAAGCAGCGTTTGAATTCCGCACAAACTTTTCATCCACAAATTTATTCCCCTCAGTTGCTTTAATAAAAGCAAATTGCACACTATCATCATGAACCTTCATATTGCTGACGTAAGACCAGCTAATATTTTCCTGATAGTGAGACACATCAATTCCGAGAATCGGGTAACTCTGTGGAATATTAACCCCATAATCGCCGTACGTTATCGGTTGACGATTTGTTCTTTTAAACACCATCCACCCAATAACTAAGATGAAAGCTAAGGTCAGTAAGGAAATCAATCTTCGTTTGATCTGTGTCATTTTCCCTTTTAATCAAATTCTACTTGCAAACCATCATGGGCAAGAAATACATTATCGGGCAATTCCTTATTTACCTCATCATGAATTCCCATTAAATGACTGATGTGGGTCAGAAAAGCTTTTTCGGGTTTAATATCTTCAATTATTTTCAGGGCCTCGGCTAAGGTAAAATGCGAAATATGCGGTTCTTTTCTTAGTGCATTAAGAACGAGTTCTTTTACACCCGCTAATTTTTCATATTCTGCCGGTGGAATTGATTTCGCGTCAGTTATATAAGCAAAGTTGCGAATTCGAAACGCCTTGATCGGAAGTTTGTGGTGCAACACATTCAGTGGGATTATTTTTTCACCCATTATCTCAATTGGCTCATTCGTCAAATCATTCAGATTGACTGAAGGAACACCGGGATATTTATCTTTTGCAAAGACGTAGTGATAATCCCGTTTTAGGGTTTCCTGAACATTCGCATCGGCATACACTTCCATTGCCTTTTTTGTCTTAAAGTTGAAAGCACGGATGTCGTCCATTCCTGCCACATGATCCTTATGATCATGCGTAAACAGAATTGCTTCGATTGACTGAACGTTTTCACGGAGCATTTGCTGTCTGAAATCCGGACCTGTATCAATAACCAGATTCTGATTTCCATTCGAAATCATTAGAGAGGTTCGGAGACGTTTATCTTTTTGATTAGTCGATTGACATACCGCACAATCGCAGGTGATAACGGGAATTCCCTGAGAAGTTCCGGTACCAAGAAAAGTTGCTTTAAGAGTGTTCATTCAGACAATAGGCCATCATTGATCCAGAAACCATTTGCTTCCATCTTTCTGATCCATTT
Source organism: uncultured Flavobacteriales bacterium (assembly GCA_964496525.1). GTDB lineage: Bacteria > Bacteroidota > Bacteroidia > Flavobacteriales_D > Crocinitomicaceae > JAKSBJ01. Next base: position 8,127 of record CAZCAD010000065.1, read on the forward strand.
CAATAATTCCGTAGACCTTGTTGTAATAAAGTCGAGTATAATTTTCAGGCCCATCTTCGGAAGATGGCGTAGGCTGTAGAGGAGACACTTCAAATACATTATAGAATTCAACCGAACTGATCACCAATGTATCATAATAATCAATTAGGTCGGCGAAGTATCCAAACTCAATACTATCGGGGTACTCAATCGGAATTTCAAATAAATTTGTTTGAAGGTTCCCACTCAAGTCTCTGTAGGGAACATAGATGGCCAGGGTTTTTTGCGATACCGTTGTCTGAAGGTAGCGAAGACGAAGCTCCAATTCTTTTTCAGGATCACTGCTAAAGGTAAAAAAGGTCTGATCCCAGGCATAATACGCTTCTGTTCTTAATCGCTCCTTAAAAACAAGCGTAAAGCTTGAGTCTAAAAGTGGAATACGATCAAACTTTTCATCACCGGAAGTATAAGGCACGAATTGAATATCCGCCTCTGAATACGGAATCGCGCCTTCAGGAAGGTTGCTTCCATTGTCATCATCCTTTTTACAGCCTATAACAGTTGTAAGTACCAATACTACTATGAAACATCTTTTCAAGATCATCATTCATTCATAAATACGCTAGCAGGACCATTTTTGTTGGCTGAGCTTTATTTGCGCCCCATATAGTAGCGATAGCCAAAGCCAATGCTTAAAAAACGGGTAATACCTTCGTAATCCTGGCTACTCAAATTCGTGATTCCGTCCACGCAAAAGTAATCCGGTCGAAATTCGCTGAAGTAAAAGTCATATCCAATGACCAAACTAAAACCATCAGAGGATCCTTTGCCTGTGAGAAGCGTAATTTCTACCTGGGGTTCAAAAAAGAATGCTCCCTCAGCAAATGGTGCGGCAAGACTCTCTTTACAAGAATCACTGACGGACATCATGGCAGCGTAGCCAATTTTAGTCCATACCGCAAATGAAACACGCTCGGTCGTGAATTTTTCAAAACCCAGTCTGGCATAAGCAGCAGGAATATATACACCACCGGTCCAATCAGCCTGAACGGCTGAAGGATTGATCGTAAAAAAAGAGAATTTCAATCCGCCACCTAAAGTCAAACCTTTGAATAGATTGTATTGGTAACCAATTCCACCATTAAATAATCCGGTCAATACTCTCCGGAATGCAAAGTTCTCTGAAAGTGTCGGAATCCCGACATCGACAGATACCGCTCCTTTGGGACTAAAAGTTTCGTCCTGTGCGTTGAGCGACGTGCCTGTGAATAGTATACAAATGAATAGAAGATATCTAGGTAACTTCATCAGTATTCGATTTTTTTCTGCGATTGATAAAAATTCGTCTTAATATATTCGTATCAACCGACTCTAAATATAGATAATATTTTCCCTCAGTCAGCTCAGAAGGATCGAAGTCGAAAGGGTGCTCCCCTTCTGAAAAGTCTCCTTCGGTTAAAACATGTATCAATGCCTCGTTCTCATCAAGTAAACTCACTTTGACCTCTTTTTGTTGTGGAGTAATGAGTAAAAACTGTGTTTTTTCAGAAAAGATGTTTTCGTGAGAAGTAATTAACTCGATCGTACCACTCAGGGCCTCAAGTTTCGCCCTTCTAAATCTCTTAATAAATGCCAGATAGGCAGCAATCAGCAATACGATTGCCCCCGTAGCATAAAGTATGCCCAGTATAACTTGCTGTGTTGTTGCGCCTTCCATTTATAGTGCGATAACACCCTCAATTTGTCCTACTGCCTTATAACGTTCAATAATATCCTCGGTACTTAGCATCATCTCTTTAATACTGACAGAAACATATTTCCCTTTCTTCGATGGTCGGGTACTAAACTCAGCAGTTTCACTGAAGCATCTCTGAATCTCAACCATTTTGTCCGGCTCACTTTTCACGATGAATTTGTAAAAATAAATGGAAGGATAATTCTGTTCTTTAAGTAGCTCCCTTAAATTTTCAAATTCGTCACTCATTCTTAACGTCCTGCTCCAACGCATTAAAGCTCCAGTATTTTTTTCGATCTAAAAATTTCATTAAGGAGTGCATTTTTTGGATCTTCAATGCCCTCCGAATTGAGGCTACGAAGATAATCTTTTATTTGATTGTCGTCTTTAAATGAGTCCTTGACAAACCGAAGAATTTTATAGGCATCGATAGGCTCAGACAACTTTAACTCCTCACTGCTCTCATACTGAAACTCCAACTCTTTTGAATAGGTTACCAACCGCTGAATTAAGGTAAGATGAATGTTCTTTAATTTTATCAGAGCTATTCGCAAGGCTGCCTCCGACTGTGCATTTGAAATTTCCAGCCGAATTGTAAGTAAGAGGTCAATATAAGTTGTTAAAAAATCCTGGAGATTTCTTATATCTCCCAACAGTTGGTTTGCGATTGCAGATTCCGAATCTGAATCCTCATTTTCTGATCCCAACCGATCAATGGTACTTTGAATCAATTTAGGATGCGGAA
>CAZCAD010000066.1:0-10502 GCA_964496525.1 uncultured Flavobacteriales bacterium
TTTAAATTGTAACTAATTAAACCCCTAAATTGTTTTAACTATAGAACATAATTTTTTTTAATGAAATGGCAACCCTCCTTTATACGGAGCGTTATAAAAGTGTAAAACCAGTGGAAACTCAACAAGAACTGCAGAAAATAGTTGACGGTTGCATTAAAGGCAAACGGAAACACCAAAAGCAGCTATTTGAGATGTTTTATGGTAAAATGATGGCGGTCTGTATGCGCTACGCCAAAGATCAGGACGAAGCGCAGGACATGGTTCAAATCGGTTTTATCAAAATATTTAAGAAACTGGATGTTTACAATTTTGAAGGTTCTTTGGAAGGTTGGATTAGACGCATCATGGTTAACACGGCCATTGATCAAATTAGGAAAAACAAACGTGATCCTTTTTCGATTGAAGATGATCAGAGAGTTCAGAATATAGAGGAAGATGTTCCTTTTTCTGAAGAGGATGATTACGATACGAAAATACAGGCGGAAGCCGCGATACAGGCAATAAGCAGATTATCGCCAGCGTATCGAACAGTGTTTAACATGTATGTAATGGAGGGATTCACTCACAAAGAGATAGCGGACTATCTCGGAATCAGTGAAGGGACTTCGAAATCTAATCTGGCTAAAGCCAAACAGAAACTTCGGGCAGAATTAAGCTTGAAGATGGAACATTAAAAAGAAGAATGGATAAATTTGATGAAATATTAAAAAACTCAGTTGAAGGCTTCGAAGCTCCTTACAACCCTCAGGTTTGGGAGAATATCAGCAGTCAGTTGGGTAATTCATTGGATCCATTCGAGCAGTCGATGAAAGATTCGGTTGATAAATTCCAAGCTCCTGCCAATCCAATGATATGGGAGAATATTAGTAGCCATTTGGGGCATAGCCGATTTGAGCAGAAGATGAAAGAGTCTGTGGATGGTTACGAAGCACCGTTTAGCCAATCCGCCTGGGAGGCTGTTCGTGCTCAGCTTGCTTCAAGCAGTAGCTGGAAATGGGTTGGCGGTTCAGCAGCTGCCTTGCTTCTACTATTGGGAGGAGCGTATATGATAACTGATAATGAAAACGCTGCTGCTGCTTCAGATAATGAGGGAGTTGAAAACGTAATTGCTGATAATAACAATGATCTTAACGAAACAACGAATAATTCGTTGATCGCCGACGACAATAACAATGAGACGGGAGATATCGATATCGATAATGGCGGAACCGGTAATATTAATAATAACGAATTGAATCCGATTGATCCTAATGTCGACAATAATAATATAGTTGTAGTTGTTGAAGAGGAAGACGATTTTGAAGATCCGAATGACAATCGCGTCGAAAATCCAACTAATAATAATGACGTGGTAGATAATGACAACAAAGAAAATGCGAATGCTGAAAACAACGATCAACTATCAAATAACGAAGAAACTAAGATTTACTCTGCTGACTTTAAGTGTGATGCTGAAGCCTGTCAAGGATCTAAGATGATTTTCATTGCTGACGAAGCAGAGAGAGGTTGTGAGTACGTATGGAACTTTGGAGACGGTAATACCGCTAAAGGATCGACCGCAGAGCACAAATACGTTGAAGATGGAGACTTTGACGTCACATTAACGGTATACCTTGACCGAACTGTCCTGGCTAATTCAGAACAATCGATAACGATTCATAGAATTCCGTTACCGGAATTTAACATTGAAACTCCAGATGATGCAATTCCTACCTATACATTCTTGAATGAAACTGAAGCCGGGATAACTATTAATTGGGAAATTGACGGAGTGGGTAAAACGAGCAGAGAGCATTTTGAAATGACATTTAGAGAAAAAGGAACTTATGTTGTCCGTTTGACTGCTACCAATGAGTACGGATGTAGCAATTCCCGTAAAGATATTATTACGATTGAAAATGACTATAACCTCTTAGCTCATAATACTTTAGTTCCTAATGATGTTGATGATCGTAAAAGAACATTTATGCCACCGGCACTTCAAATTCTGGATCGAGAATTTGTAATGACGATCTATTCAAAAGATGGAAGTTTGGTATATCAAACCAGGGATGCCAACCAACCGTGGGACGGAAGATATTCAAGTGACAATAGAATGGCAGCCTCGGGCGCAGTCTATGTCTGGATAGTTCAATTGAAGAATGCCAACGGTGAAATGGAGACGTACAAAGGAACTGTGACGATACTATGAAAAAATAACTAGATAATTCAATTCTGGTTTTCTTTGCAGAAAAAAAACGTCCCGCCTAAGGTGGGACGTTTTTTTATTTAAGCCTACACTTTGTCGGCTTGTAACATAAACAATTTGAGAAACGTAAATAAAGTTTGAGAATATTGGTTAAAGTTTAAGGAATTATTAAATTTAGCCACAGTATCCTTAAGGAAATTAAAGAAATAAGTCGATGTCGCTAGAAATAGAAGCTACAGTCAAGACTCCGAGAATTGTTCTTGACACCGAAGCAGGTAAGATATTACTCGCAGGAATATCCATTCCGGAGGATCCCTATGAGTTCTACAGCCCCATTGAGGATGAGATTGATAAATATTTGAAAAATCCTGCTGAGAAAACCGACCTTGAGTTCCAGTTGGAGTATTTCAACACAAGTTCTACCCTGATCATCAGAAATTTGATTAGAAAGTTGTCAAATTTCACGGAAGAAACGAATCTTACGGTTTATTGGTATTATGAGGCATATGATGAGGATATGAAGGAAGCCGGGGATGAATTTAAGAAGCTCTTTGAGGATTTGTCCTTTGAAGTGGTTGAAGTTGATGAATTTCCAGTTTAGCGACATTTTCGTTTTTAGCCTAAAATCCGCAAGCTAAATCTATTACAAAGCCGAACTGTCCGTCATTATTGGGAATGCTCGCTTTTCGATACTCATCATAACAAATGCTATGCTTGCGTGTCTCAAACCTGCGCTACGCCAATACTAACGGACATTTCAGCTTTTCATAACGAAGTAGCTTGCGGATTTTAGGTTTAAGATTTCAAAGATTTAACGTAATTTGTTCATAAGGTTAAGTCTATAGCCTTAATTCATTTGGTCCAGACCCGAAAATTGGCTATATTTATCGGAATCAAACTAGAACCAAACTATTATTTCATGTCCTCAAAAACTATTCTCAGAAAACTGGTGTTTTCTGTCGTGGCCCTAGCCATACTGCCCCAATTATCCGTTGCACAAGAAGTCTATAGAGGCATCAACGCAAGTGAGATAATTAATCATGCTGAAGTCGTTCGAACAAGTGCCCACTCAAACCTACCTTCGTTTGTCAAATTCAATGAAGGTCATGAAGTGGACATTGACGGACTAAACTTGTGGCTAAAGAAAAACTTCCAATTAGCTCCTGGAATTGATTGGAAGTTAATCGGAACCGAAAAAGATCACGCAGGTGATATACACTATCGATATCAGCAGACCTGGAACGGTGTTTCAGTTGATGCCGCTGTCCTAATCGCACACACCAAAAATGATCAGGTTTATTCGTTCAATGGCAATTTCTATCAGAACTTTACCCTAACAACTGCTGCCGGAACAAGTGAAGCTACGGCACTCATGGTCGCAATGGACTATGTAGGAGCTGAAAGCTATAAATGGGAGCAGGTTGAAGAAGAAGAGCATATCAAATGGGAACAGAACGACGAAAGCGCAACTTATTTTCCCGCAGGAGAGTTAGTCTTAGTCTCTGAGGACTATAGCTACAGACCGGAATCTTTTAAACTTGCCTGGAAGTTGAACATTTACGCTCACGAACCAATTTCCAGAAATTGGATATATGTAGATGCAAATACCGGTGAAGTAATTCAGGAAGACAAAATATTAGTGGACGCTGATGAAGCAGGCACCGCCATGACGCAATACAGCGGTTCTCAGACAATAATAGCTGACAGTTTTTCAGGAGGTTATCGTTTACGAGATGGAACCCGTGGACTGGGTGTTCGGACCTGGGATATGAATACCGGAACTTCTTATGGCGCTGCTGTTGATTTTGAGGATGATGATAACAATTGGAATAACGTAAATCCGCAACTGGATGAATATGCGACAGACGCACACTTTGGTGCTGAAATGACTTATGATTACTACTGGCTTACTAAAGGACGGAATAGCATTGATGATGCCGGATTCCAACTAAATTCCTATGTCCACTACTCTACTTCTTATACCAATGCGTTTTGGGATGGAACCAGAATGACTTATGGAGACGGAGGCGGTGGATACACACCGCTAACTTCAATGGATATTGCAGCACATGAGATTACTCACGGTTTGACAACCTTCACAGCCGGGTTAATTTATAATGCTGAATCAGGAGCCTTAAATGAATCCTTCTCAGACATATTTGGTACTACCGTAGAAAATTACGCCACTCCGTCCGATTGGGATTGGCTGATTGGTGAGGATAGGTTCTGCTTTTAGAAATATGCAAAATCCAAATGCTTATGGAGATCCTGATACTTACTTCGGAGACTTCTGGGCTTCATTGACCGGAGGAGATTCAGGCGGTGTTCATACAAATAGCGGTGTTCAAAATTTCTGGTATTACCTTCTCCAAGCGGGCGGATCCGGTACAAATGATAATAGCGATGTTTACACCGTAGTTGGACAAGGTTGGGATGTAGCAAGCTCTGTCGCATTTCGAAATTTGACGGTTTATCTTGTTCCGGGATCACAATTTATTGATGGTAGATTTTATGCAATTCAGTCTGCTATCGACTTGTATGGGGCTTGTTCTCCTGAAGTAGAGTCAGTTACGAATGCATGGTACGCAGTTGGAGTTGGAGTTGAATACACGAATGAGGTCATAGCTGACTTCACATCCACTAATAATTTGGGATGTCAGGCTCCCTGGACAGTCGATTTCACAAATAACTCAGTGAACGGAACTTCTTTTAACTGGGATTTCGGTGATGGAGGAACAAGTACTGCGACAAATCCATCTTATACCTATACTGCTGAAGGAACGTACACAGTTACACTGAATGCAGATGGAGGGGCTTGTGGGGCAGACGATACGATTAATATCGATTTTGTTGTCGTTGACGCTGCATTGCCATGCATAGTAAACATGCCTACATCCGGAACTGGAGATATTCAAACTTCTTGTGACGGTACACTATTCGATAGTGGTGGATCAACTGCGGATTACGGAGCAAACGAATTAGCACAAATAACGATTTCGCCAACAGGAGCTTCTACGGTAAATCTTGATTTTATCTTCTTTGATGTTGAGTCAGGAACAGCTCCTGGATTATGTGATTACGATTATTTGGAAGTTTATGATGGTCCTAATACGGCCTCACCTTTGATCGACAGATATTGCAACACCAATAATCCACCAGCGACACTTACTTCAACAAACGGATCCGTAACGATCGTATTTTCATCCGACCCGGGATTAGAAGAACCCGGATTTGAAATTGCCTGGACTTGTAATATGCCAACAGTTGTTCCGAACACCGACTTTGTTGCGAGTGTCACAACAACCTGCACCGGAACGGTTAAGTTTACGGATCTGACGACAGAAGGACCATTGACCTGGGATTGGGACTTTGGAGACGGTGGAACTTCAACTGATCAAAATCCAACCTATACGTATGCATCTGATGGTATCTATACGGTTACACTTGCTACGACCAACGGCATTGGTCCGGATGATGAGATTAAAGTGGCCTATATTACTGTAGACAAGCCTGATGCTCCAATCGCGGTTAACGATACAATCTGCGTGGATAATTCAGCAACGCTGGATGCAACAGGATCGGGCATCTTATACTGGTATAATGCTCCTGTAGGTGGTGTCCCCTTATTCTCAGGATCACCCTACGTTACAGCTCCCTTAACCGTTACAACCAGCTATTGGGTAGAAGATCAGATCGATTTTACTCCGGTAAACGAAGGACCGGTAGATAACACTTTTGGTGGCGGTGGATTCTTTACAGGAAACCAATATTTGATTTTCGATTGTACAACGCCTGTTGTGCTTAACACGGTTAAAGTGTACGCAAATGGAACTTCAAGCCGAACGATCGAATTAAGAAATAGTTTTGGAACCGTTCTCGAGTCAATGGATGTGCTTATTGCAAATGGTGAACAAACTGTAACACTAGCATGGAATATTCCTGTTGGAACAAATTATCAGTTAGGAACATTAACAGGATCTTCACCCGATCTCTATAGAAATAACAGTGGCCCTTCCTACCCATACAATATTTCAGGTCTCGTTGAGATTACGAATTCGAGTGCAGGCGGAAGTTATTATTACTTCTTTTATGATTGGGAAATTCAAGAGTATCCTTGTATTAGTGAAAGAACAGAAGTTATTGGTGAGGTTGGAATTGATACAACCATCCTAATTGATCCTGCAGGACCTTTCTGTCCTACAGATGCGCCTTTTACAATGACGACGATCGCATCGGGCGGAACCTGGTCAGCAAGTTGCGGGGGCTGTATCAATGCAACAACAGGAGATTTTGATCCTTCACTTGCCGGTATCGGTGACTTCACAATTGACTATATAATTCCGGGATACTGTGGTTCGTCATCTCCTTTAACGGTGACGGTCGAAGATGACTTTCCTGTCAGTATTGATGCGGTCGGACCTCTATGTCATGAGGCAGGAACAGTTTTTATGACTACCTCCGGAACCGGCGGAACCTGGTCGGCAGATTGCGGAGCATGTATCGATGCCACAACCGGTGAGTTTGATCCTACTGCAGCAGGAGACGGAACATGGACGATAACGTATAACTTGATTACTATATGCGATCACTCGAATTCAATTACCGTAGATGTTATTACTTGTCTTGGACTTAGTGAGGGAGAAGGAAGCGCGATTACGATCTTCCCGAATCCTGCCAAAGAAATGGTAACGATTAATTCCGCGAACCTGAAATCCGGTACGATTGTGATGACAGATGTACTCGGAAGGATTGTTATCAATAAGAGAGTTAGTTCAAATAAAACAGAAATCGATCTCAGCGATCTGCAAGCGCGAAGTACGTACTTCATTAAGATCTTAAATGACGACGGGCAACTAATTGCAATTCGAAAATTGATTAAGTCGTAAATAGTTTTAAATGAAGTAAAGGACAAGACATGGACTACGAAGCCGGTGCGAGCGTCTCGCTCGCACCTTATCCAAGGCTGAACTAAAACAATACGTCCTAAACTTTACTTCGCATCAAGTCGATCTCCAAAACAGATTGATCTTCTGGGTAATTTCTTACACTACAGTATTTCCAATCAACAGCATCAGTAATAAGACAGTCACTTCGCACGAGTGAGAGGCTTGTGAGTCGGCATGGGTTGACTTGAGCTACGTACCCTCAGGGAGACGCTATAACTCTATGTAGACAATTGCAAAACCGACCCAAAACCCCTAACTTACCTTTTGATTTTCAATTCTTATGAAAACAGCTACACGACCCAAAACATTCATTTACCTGCTATCACTGGCTTTTGTTGTAGCCTGCTGTAAGGAAAAAACACCCACACCTGGGTTACCTCCCCTGACAAACGAAGGTAAAAATACCTTTGGATGCCTGGTTAATGGAGAAATCTGGATCGCGAAAACTGATTTTTCCGTCGGTGGGGCAGTGTCTTTAATTGGAAGTTATGATGAATCCGTTGGTGATTTCGTTTTGCACGCTACAAAAAAAATAACTGATGAAGACATCTTTGAAGACATCAGCATTAAAGGCGAGAGTCTTATGGGTGTAGGAATATATGAAATGGAAGTTGCTGATGATTACGAAGTTGGATTGCAAGATTGGACGCAGAATAACTACACATGTGCCGTTTATCTCCATGATACTTTGAACAAAGGAGAGTTGTTGATCAGGTATTTGAATGTAGAGTCTGACATTATTTCAGGGACTTTTAACATGACACTAAAAAGTCACGCGAACTGCGGAGCTGAAACTCATATTGAAATTACGCAAGGACGTTTCGATTTCAAGTATTAAGTAAATTAAAACAAAAAAAATTAAACCCTTATTTCTAGTCATCCCGTTTTTTCTCGCCGGTGGCCTCTTTAGCCAGAACATTATTGAATTGGATAGCGTATCAATTCCCTATCCTGAACAAATTGAAAATATTTTTGAGCATGTTGATCTGTCCGAAGTGACAAGCAGTAATGGCGTGCTCCTAGAACATGGGTTTCCACTTTTCGCCATCGATTACTTCAAAGGAACGATTAATGATTCAAATCAAACCTCTATGGTTGGATTCAGCTTAGCTTACGCAAGTTTATTTACTATGGCCTTGGATGATATTTATCGACTTCCTCATCCGGATTCTTATCGAAATATCTGCGACACGGTTAGATGCAATTCTTCGGTTATTCAGGTGGCTGTTCTACACCAGAATTATACACGAATCGACCCCAACGCTCTGATTAACAACTTGTTTAGCAAGGTTGACGATCAACTATTTGATGTTCCCGGCAGACCATATAGCCCATATGTCATTGATTCTGTTTTTATGGTAGCACCAGCGCGGAATAGCATTGAGGGAAACGTACTGTCATTGGCTTTCAACAGCAACTTGGTTTACTGCAATACTGGCCAAACAGTAAGCAATTTGTTTATAGATATGGATGATGGGCTAGGTTACCAACCGACGGTTTTCGGTACGCCGATTACTTCTTTTTATGATAGCAGCGCTCTCAAAAACATTCGCTTCAAAGTAATTTATTCTGATGGTGAGGTTTTCGAATCTCATACCGTCATTTTTGTAGAGGATGCTCCAGATAAAAGTTCAGACGAATTTCCCTATGATATTATAGATTTTTCAACTACTCTTACAAGTTCCGAGACTTATTTAGGTGAGCCCGGCGTGGGAAAAGTTTATGTATCCTATGCGTGCGGTCACACTTCGATCCAGAAACCTTTCATTTGGGCAGAAGGCTATAATCCGAAAATAGCCCTTGGCGGCACCCTTAGCCTAGAGTTAGGGTACGAGGATGCAATAACGCGCATACTGGATCAAAACATTGAAGGAAAACCTCTTTCCGAGTACCTTGAAGATGAGGGTTATGATCTTATTGTTCTTGATTACGATGACGGTGGTGATTACCTCGAGAGAATTGCCCTGTTCATTTTAGGAATGAACTTTTCTGCTAATTGTCAATGGACAACTGATTCCATCTCATCCCGGAGACAGCGTACAACAAGAATTTCGCATTAAAATGGTGGAGCTGTTTGCCAGGGTTGATTTGAGCTTTTGATCATCATTAGGGCAATGAAAGCAAGGTAAAAGGTTATCTTAGTTGCAAACTCCAAACTTGAATGAAGTGGTATAAGGTATTGACTCTTGGCATCACAATTAGTATCTCCAACGGATTGGGATTTGGTCAAGAAATGCGAGATTCACTTCAAGTATTCAGGTATAAAAACAGTATTGATATAGAAGCTTTTGGTCATGGGGGATACTATTCAATTAATTATGAAAGAATATTTCTCAACAAGTCTAAGTTCAAGCTTTCAGGACAGGTTGGATTTCAGTACATTAAAGGGTTGACTATTCCCGTTTCAATAAATCAACTCACTTCGTTTGGGAATCATCACTTAGAATTTGGAATAGGTCATTCAGTTATCTTTTTAGGACCGCCTACTGGCCCTGAGCTCATAATACTCGCAAAGCTTTGTTATAGATATCAAAAACCCAATGGGAGATTGCTTTTTAAAGTAGGTTTCACTCCATTTATTCCATATAGAGTGTTTAAAGGCTTTTTTCCATGGGGAGGAATTACATTCGGTTTCAATTTCTGAAGAAACGGCAAACCCTAAGTTCATGTAGTAAATGCAACTTTTAGATTTGAGGTTCTGACAATAAATTTCGTTTGAAACTCAGGAAATTTCATTTTAGTTTTTAACTTACGTTGAATCATTAACTACCCAAAATGTTTCAGAGAGATTTTTTTCTTATTTTTCTAGTGCTTATCGTTTGCTCTTGCATGAAGAAGTCAGACGATTCGGAGTTACCTGAATTAACGCATGAAGGAAACAATATTTTTGCCTGCTATATCAACGGGGAGCCATTCGTTGCTTCAGTTGATTTTACCGTAGGAGGTCCAATTTCCGTGAGTGGGAGTTTTAATGAAGAAACGAAAAGACTGAATATTCAAGGCACAAGGGAAGATGAGAATGATCATTTAGATGCAGTTACATTTAAAACATTCGTTACGAATTCGATTGACTCATATCTTGTAGATGTAACAACTGCCCAATACAAAGGCTACACAGATTTTAGCCAAACTGGTGGTGCATGTGAATCTTATTTTCACGACACCTTAAATAAGGGAATAATCAATATCACTTATTTGAATGAAAGTGATAATGTTATTTCTGGAACTTTTAGCATGACCCTTATTAATTCTGCTTGCTCTGTGATCGCCTTAAAAATTACAGATGGCCGTTTCGATTTCGGATATTAAATAAAATAATACAATGTTTAAAAAGATTCTGATTATCTGTGCATTAATTTCACTTAACG
>CAZCAD010000067.1:0-7251 GCA_964496525.1 uncultured Flavobacteriales bacterium
GCAGTCCTTTAATTTAACGTTGTTGCTTAATCAAGTTAAGAGCGGATCCGGCTTTGAACCAATCAATCTGCGCCTCGTTGTAGGTGTGATTTAAAAGGATAATATCTGTAGATCGATCATTGTGAACAATCTCTAATGTCAATGTTTTCCCTTCCGAAAACTGATCAAGATCATGAAAGTTGAATGTGTCATCCTCTTGTATCAGGTCGTAATCACTTTCATTTACAAAAGTTAGACCGAGCATTCCCTGTTTCTTCAAATTCGTTTCATGAATACGCGCGAATGATTTTACAATCACAGCTATGACTCCCAAGTGCCGAGGTTCCATTGCCGCATGTTCTCGGGATGATCCCTCACCGTAATTGTGATCTCCAACTACAATAGTTGGAATTCCGGCAGCTTTATATTCACGTTGTACAGTTGGCACTTCTCCATATTCTCCACTTATCTGACTTTGAACATTATTCGATTCCATGTTGAAGGCATTCACCGCTCCGATCAGACAGTTATTCGAGATGTTGTCAAGATGTCCCCGATACTTTAACCATGGACCGGCCATTGAAATATGATCCGTAGTGCATTTTCCATAAGCCTTAATCAGAAGTTTAGCTCCCCTTATATTTTCGCCGTTCCATTCGTTGAAGGGAGTGAGTAATTGCAGGCGATCGCTGTCGGGAGATATGGTGACGTTTATTCCGCTTCCATCTTCTGCCGGAGCCTGGTATCCGTTATCCTCTACTCCAAATCCTTGCGGAGGTAATTCAATACCGTTTGGATCAGAGAGCATGACTTCTTCGCCATCCGCATTGGTTAATTTGTCAGTCATCGGGTTAAAATCCAGCTTACCGGCAATAGCCACCGCCGCAACCATTTCAGGCGAAGTAACAAATGCCATTGTGTTAGGATTTCCGTCGTTTCGTTTCTTAAAGTTTCTGTTAAAGGAGTGGATGATGGAATTCTTCTCTTCTTTCTCTGCTCCTTCTCTATCCCATTGTCCAATACACGGACCACAGGCATTTGTAAAAATTCGGATTGACTCCGCTTTATTAAAAATGTCAAAGAGGCCATCTCGTTCAGCCGTAAATCTTACTTGTTCAGATCCGGGATTGATTCCAAGCTGGGATTTAATTGTTAATCCTTTGTCAGTTGCATCTTTTATAATCGAGGCAGCTCTTGTGAGATCTTCATAAGATGAATTCGTACATGAACCAATCAAAGCCCATTCAATATCAGTTGGCCAATCATTCTTTTCAGCCGCCGCTTTCATCTCTGCTACGGGTGTCGCCAGATCCGGTGTAAAAGGACCATTAAGATGTGGCGTCAAAGTGTTTAAATCAATTTCGATCAGCTGATCAAAATATTTTTCCGGATTTGCATAAACCTCCGGATCACCGGTCAAGTGTTCTGCAACTTTATCGGCGGCCTCAACAACATCCGCTCTCTCGGTTGCATTCAAATATCTTCGCATGGAATCGTCATAGCCAAATGTTGAAGTCGTCGCTCCGATCTCCGCTCCCATATTACAAATCGTTCCTTTACCGGTACAGGACAACGACTCTGCTCCATCTCCAAAATATTCCACGATCGCATCCGTCCCGCCTTTCACTGTTAGAATTCCGGCCACCTTCAAAATGACATCTTTCGCTGCTGTCCAGCCACTCAATTTTCCGGTCAGTTTCACACCGATCAATTTTGGGAATTTTAACTCCCAAGCCATTCCTGCCATCACGTCAACCGCATCAGCTCCTCCAACTCCGATTGCCACCATTCCCAAACCCCCGGCATTCACCGTGTGCGAATCCGTTCCTATCATCATTCCTCCTGGAAAGGCATAATTTTCTAAAACAACCTGATGGATAATTCCGGCTCCGGGTTCCCAAAACCCAATGCCATATTTGTCACAGACCGTACTTAAGAAATCGAACACTTCTCCATTAGTGTGTTTGGATTTTTCCAAATCAGCCACCGCTCCATCTTTGGCCAAAATCAAATGATCAGCATGCGTTGTTGAGGGAACCGCAACTTTATCTTTTCCGGCTTGCATAAATTGAAGCAAGGCCATTTGAGCTGTTGCATCTTGCATAGCTACACGATCAGGCGCAAAATCAACATAGGATCTGCCCCTTTCATAAGCGGCTTCTAATGGATTATCCCACAAATGAGTGTAGAGAATCTTCTCTGAGAGCGTAAGTGGTTTTCCAACAATTTCTCTTGCTTTTGCTATACGCTCAGGATAACCGGCGTACACTTTTTTGATCATGTCGATATCGAATACCATATAGAGAATTTAAAAATTAATGGGTTGCTAGTGCTCTAAACACTGGAAAGGCGGTTTTTGCAGTACCCACCTTCGCTTATCGATTTGGTGCGCGATGGCAAATTTACGCAATTGTCAGCAGTTATAAAAAGGATTTTTACTTTTATGTACCAATAAACAACCGCAATTACCAATGAATCATTTTGAACGATTAATGCAGATGTATCAGCTCGCCCCAATTCATGAGCACTATCCCGGAATCAATATGTTGGTTGAGGAAGAGCGGGCGGAGGTGACATTGGATATTGACCGACGCTATTTCCACGCCGGAGAATTTGCCCACGGTGCAGTCTATTTTAAGCTCTTGGACGATTGCTGTTATTTTGCCTGTCAGTCTGTTGAAACTGAGAACTTTTTAGTAACGACAAATCTCAATGTAAATCTCATGAGGCCAATATTTAAGGAGCGAATTATAGCGAAGGGAAAGGTTGATTTTATTTCTTCAAATCTTTATACGGCCTCGGGAGAATTATTCAATGAGAAAGGCAAGTTATGCGGAACCGCCCAGGCATCATTCATGCGATCGAAGGGCATTTTGGGAGATGTAGAGATGTATAGTAGGAACTAGGCTGAGAAAGCCTTAAGGCCCAAAGCTTTAATAAAACCAATTAACAGAAATAGAAGTGCATTTATCTCCTTGCGAGGGATAAAACTTAAAGTTGACCATATATTTTAAGCCTTCAGAATCATAAGCTAAGGATACGACCCCTTCCTCCAGTTTATTGGTTGATTGAGGGTCGCCCATTACATCCTTCACTTCCTTTTGGGTCATTCCAAAAAATCGAGATTGACAGGGGTCAATTTTAAACTCATCTGTCGCATTTTGTAAATCCGTTTCAAAATTGGCTTCATAACTTAAAATCTCAATGAAAATGGTTTGTACCTGTCCGTTATCCCCATTCACCCAAACTGACAACGGAACCCGCTCGACTCGATTGAAATAGTAGATAAAGGCAGAGGAATCCGATGTATATTCACCACCGGTGAAATTACCAATCTTGTCTTCCAGATCTAATTCATTGGTTCCGTAATCAATACCGACGAAGGAGTCCCAATCTTCAATTGATACTTCCGGACATTGTTCCTCTTCACCTGAACACGCAGATAGTAGAAGCACAAAAATTGTTACAAAGCCGATCAATCCCTTTTTCATTTTAAGTAGAATATTAAGTGCGAACGCAAATGTAATTAATATGTCTAAATATAATCCTCGCTTTTCAAGAGATTGGATATCTATTTTATTAACTCGTCGCGCTATTTCGCTATTTCCAACGTACTTATGACAAGACTTAACATTCGTTTAATCACCTAACTCGCCCGGATACTCAATTGGAATGGCAGATTAAAAGAATTGAACATTTCGGTACGCTATTTGTACTAACTTAAAATAAGAAATCTCGCCTTTGCTAAACTGAGGCGAACTCGTCTATAGGACGAGCAGGAACGAAAAAAGCGAAAAACTAAGAATCATGTTAACATTAAGTTCAACAAGTACGACAAAAGTTCGAAAACGATTAAGTGGCATCGACAAGAGCATCATTAAAATTGGTGGTAACTCGCAGCTTACAGAACTTTTGGTCAAAAAGGATTAGTCGCGAAAATGGATACCTCGGGGATAAATCCTCGTCTGTCCATCTTTAATGAAGCGACAACAACATCTGCAATTTCCTGCGGACGTAGTTTATTGTCTTCTAACGGTCTGGATTCTCTTTCCGGATTTCCAAAAGCGGTCGGTACTTCTGACGGATTAACTTGAATCACCCGAACATTATAAGGTCTTAACTCGGCCTGCCAACATTGGCTCATCGATCTTAAGGCAAATTTAGAAGCAGAATAAATACTACCTGTTTTATATCCCTTTAAGGAAGAAGTTGACGCAATATTTACTAAATCACCATAATTCTGTTTCATGAAAATTTTTGCAGCCTCGCTTGCCATCATTGCAGCGCCAAACACATTCACTTCAAAAACTTCACGCATTTTATCCCGACTCATTTCATCAATGGGAACACGATCTCCGACTCCGGCATTGTTAATCAAACCGTCCAACTTTCCAAATTTTTCCATTGTGAATTTGAACAGCGCCCTGATGTCCTCATCACTTTTAACATCGGCATGGAAGGCCGTTGCACCAATTTCGGTTGCAACAGCATTCAGCTTTTTCTCATCTCTTCCCGTTATAACTATTGAGGCACCTTCGGCTATTAGACTTTCTGCAATTGCTAACCCAAGTCCTGAACTACCTCCACTGACCATGTAAACATTATCCGCTAAATCCATTTTTAAAATTTTAATGTCCGGCAAATTAACAATTATTCGACTAAGGGCTTTCGTAACTTTCTTCGCTCAAATTCTTATAAGAATAAGGCCTATGAATCAATTTTTTACGCTGATTGTAATTTTCGCGTCCCAAATGACGTTTAGTCAAAATGCTGAGCGAATTGAGGAGCTCGTTTCTAAAGAAAGGAAGCAAGTTGAAAAAGTCGAACGCTTGACCGCTTCTACAATTACCTATGTTCCTTCTATTTTTGCAAAGGAATTCGTAGAGCAACTTAAGTCAGATTTGAACGAATTGACAATCACTAAAATTTACTACGTCTACACGCAGTATCGAATGAACCCATCCTTTAATCAAAAGGAGTTGGATAGAGATCGATTCGAAAAGCTTGATCGAATCATTGATAAGGTCACGATTAATCCATTCATAGAATGGGAACTCCTGGAGCAAACCGGCTGCACGGATTATAAGGACGGTCACGATTATTTCCATGGTTTCATTCTAATTCACCGTCCGATTATGACAGAAGAAGAGCGGATGGATGAAGTAAATTCCATCATTAACTTCTTTGAAAATCCAGAGGATCTCTTTGTAGTGAGAGATTTGGACCTGGTGAAAAAGCAATTGAACGATTCTATCTGTCCCTGCGAATTCGACAAGCTGAACGAAAAAAAAGAAGGGATTAGTTTGAAAGCGGAATTCAAGGAAGGAGAATATGCCCTCTTCGAATATTTACAGAAGAATTTAAAGAATAAGGAAGAAGTGATTCTAAAACGCGACGATATTTGGGTTGACACCAAATTCAAGGTCGACGAATACGGCAGGATTTCGCAAATTGAATTTTCTCAAAATTACCCGAAATATCTTCAGGATGAGGTGACTATGGCAATAATCAAAATGCCCGATTGGTATCCTGCTGTTGAAGAAAATAAGCCGGTGGAATCTATAGTGAATCTCCAGATCAGGGTATCGTACAGTGGTTCGGTAAAAGGAATGTACAAGCGGGATTTTTTAAGGCCGACTTTTCAAGCTGACGAAGTTCCGATCAAAGTAAAAGAGGAATCCACCGCTCTGAATCTTATGATCGATCGAGAAACAATCGCCTTAAAAGTTACGGCAGTATATAAAGGTCTGGATCAAGTGCCGTCGGACGAAAAGATCGCTTTGGTGATGGATGTAACCGGCAGTATGTCAATGAACATCGCCGCAATGAAGAAATGGATTACGGTCAACATTCAACACATGCCCTTCAGCAGTTTTACATTTTTCAACGATGGCGACGGTAAGGCTACCAATAAGAAAAAAATTGGCAAGACCGGCGGAATCTACTATACTCAATTTGAAAAAGACATCAAAGATAAAATGAAAAGGGCGATGCTAAATGGCGGCGGCGGCGAACGTCCCGAGAACGATATCGAAGCGATACTGTATGCATTGGATAATGACAAGGCTTGTGACGCAGTACTTCTAATCGGAGATAATTACTCTGAAGTCAGGGACTTGAGTTTACTTCCCAGGGTAGATAAGAAAGTATATGTACTACCCTGCTCTGCTCCAAAGGCTATTCGAGACGATTATTTGAACATCGCCAGACAAACAGGAGGTCATCTAATTATAAATGGAGCGATTCAGAAAGTTGATCACGTTCAAAAAGGAGATAAATTCTTCATCCGGGGAACTGAGTACAAGTTCGACGGTAAAAAATTTCAGCTTAAAAAGTAGGTCGTGCACCTGTCTTGACACAACTATTTGATTAGCTTTGGCGTTATAAACAGTGAAGCACTATCGCTTCGGCGGCATTCTGCCATTTTATCCCTGATTTCCAAAATCAATAAAAATAATCTGAATCAGAAGAATCCCAATCGGGTTTAAATAATTCACTGATATTGTTGAAATGCCACCGAGAGCGAATAGAAGCTTGAATTAATATTTAACTTTAAAAACTTTTATGATAAAAGATACAAAACTCGCCGTGCTGATTGATGGAGATAATATTCCATCAAAGTACGTGAAAGAGATGATGGAGGAGCTGACAAAGTATGGCACTCCAACTATAAAAAGAATCTATGCTGATTGGACCAAACCTCATTTATCCAAGTGGAAAAACGTTCTGTTGGAGCATGCGATTAACCCAATGCAACAATACGCTTATACAATCGGAAAGAACGCCACCGATTCGGCCATGATTATCGATGCCATGGACATTCTCTATTCCGGAAAAGTAAATGGCTTTTGTCTTTGCACATCCGACAGTGATTTTACAAAACTCGCAACTCGAATTCGGGAAGCCGGAGTACCTGTTTACGGCATGGGTGAAAAGAAAACGCCGCATCCATTCATTGTTGCCTGCGATAAATTTATTTATCTCGAAATTCTGAAAAAGGATACGGATACGGATAAGGACAGCACAAAGGGAAAATCGAAAAAACAAAGCTTTGACAAAATCGGGCCTAAGAATATGCAGCTATTACGTAGCTCTGTTCGAGATGCAGCCGGTGAAGATGGCTGGGCATTTTTAGGAGACGTCGGTTCCTCTATTTTGAAGAAGCAACCGAATTTTGATTCCAGAAACTTTGGCTTTGATAAGCTCACCCCGCTCTTTGAATCGCTGAAAGAATTCAAGATTGACCATAGAGAAGGGCCGAACAGCCGGTTT
>CAZCAD010000067.1:7266-10431 GCA_964496525.1 uncultured Flavobacteriales bacterium
TAAGAACGTTTAATAATCAGGAGCTTTTCGATATAGCTTTCTTATACAAGGGTTTAAACCCCTCGCAGAAGAAAAGGCTGCCACTTCAGTACCTAAGCCGACGACTTATTAACAGTCCGTTATATTCTCACCGATAATCCTTATCTTTAAGCTCCAATTTTTTCGATGGAATGGTGGAACAGAAGGAAGCATTAAATCAAATTGACAAGAAGTATGTAGCTGAGGTGATAAGTGATTATCGCCTTGCTCGTATCTCCCGTGAGGCTTCACTTCTGGGTCGTCGAGAGGTTCTTGGTGGCAAGGCTAAATTCGGAATTTTTGGTGATGGGAAAGAGGTGGCGCAAGTCGCTATGGCCAAGCAGTTTAAGAACGGTGATTTCAGATCTGGATATTACCGCGATCAAACATTCATGATGGCTATTGGCTCACTAACTGTTAAGGAATATTTTGCCGCTTTATATGCTCATACAGATTTAGAAAAGGAACCCTCATCGGCCGGCAGACAAATGGGTGGCCATTTTTCCACAAGAAGTTTAAATCAGGACGGCAGCTGGAAAAATCTAATGGGCCAAAAGAACAGTTCCGCTGACCTTTCACCGACCTCATCACAGATGCCACGACTCGTTGGATTGGCATTGGCTTCAAAAATTTACCGCAACAACAAGGAACTTCATTCAATGACTGATTTTACGAACAAAGGAAATGAGGTGGCGTTCGGAACCATTGGAGATGCCAGCACATCTGAAGGATCTTTTTGGGAAGCATTTAACGCGGCCGGTGTTCTACAAATTCCATTTGCACTTTCAATTTGGGATGATGGATTTGGAATCTCCGTTCCAAAGGAATATCAAACAACCAAGGGAAGTATTTCTGAAGCCCTGTCCGGAATGCAACGGAGTAAAAAATCACCCGGATATGAAATTTATAAAACGAAGGGCTGGGATTATCCGCATTTATGTGAGACTTATGAAAAAGCAATTAACCTTTGTCGAAAGGATCATGTTCCCGTTCTAATACACGTTGAAGAAGTCAACCAACCGCAGGGACACTCTACTTCCGGCTCGCACGAACGGTATAAATCTGAAGAACGATTGAAGTGGGAGACCGACATGGATTGTATTGAAAAATTCAGAGAGTTCATTGTATCTGTCAACATAGCAACATCAGCGGAATTAGAGGATATTGATAAGGAAGCCAAAAAGTTTGTTCGTGAACAGAAATCAGAGGCTTGGAGCGAGTTTAGTGCATTGCTTAAATCAGACCATAACAGGGTTGTGGAGCTCCTCAGCGGAATGGTCGGTGAGAGTTCAAATGGCACTTTTATTCAGGCAATCTCGGATGAATTGAAAGCAGCCATGAATCCGATTAAGAAAGACATTTACGCAGCAGCTAAAAAAGGATTGCGGTATATGCGGGGCGAAGAAGGTGCTCAAAAACGGGAAATGATTTCCTGGATTAAGGCAGGAGAGATCGAGAACTTTGATCAATACTCCTCCGCTCTTTATTCAGAAACCGAAGGTTCAGCTTTGAACGTTGATACCGTAGCACCAAATTATAATTCTGATGAACAAACGGATGGTCGAATTATACTTCGAGACAATTTTGTAGCAATGTTCAATAAAATACCGGAGGCATTGACTTTTGGAGAAGACGTTGGAAAGATTGGTGGTGTAAACCAGAGTATGGAAGGAATGCAGGAGCAGTTTGGAGAAATCAGAGTTTCAGATACAGGCATTCGAGAGTGTACAATTATAGGCCAGGGAATTGGTATGGCAATGCGGGGATTACGTCCTATTGCTGAAATCCAATACCTGGATTACGTGCTCTACGCGATTCAAATAATGTCAGATGACCTTGCTACCCTGCAATACAGAACGAAGGGTGGTCAAAAGGCTCCCTTGATTATCCGAACCAGAGGCCACCGATTAGAAGGTATTTGGCATTCAGGATCTCCAATGGGAATGATTATTAACGCCCTAAGGGGAATGTACATTTGCGTTCCAAGAAACATGACGAAGGCGGCAGGTTTTTATAATACCTTGATTCAGTCAGATGACCCCGCATTGGTTATAGAGCCCTTAAACGGTTATAGAATAAAAGAAGGAGTACCAACCAATTACGGAGAGTTCACCGAGCCCTTAGGAGTGGTTGAAACGGTTCTTGAGGGAACTGATGTGACACTTCTTTCATACGGATCAACATTCAATATTTGTCAAGATGTCGCACAAGAACTTGCCGAAGTTGGAATTTCAGTTGAATTAATCGACGCTCAAACACTTGTTCCTTTTGACTCGGATCATCAGGTGGTCGAGTCCTTGAAAAAAACAAATCGATTGGTTATTGTAGATGAAGACGTTTCCAGTGGTGCCTCAGCTTATTTATTGGATCAAGTCCTGGTGAAGCAAAAAGGGTATTATCATTTAGATTCTGAACCGCTGACGATAGCGTCAAAAGATCATCGCCCGGCTTACGGTACTGACGGTGACTATTTCTCCAAGCCAAACGCCGAAACGATCTTTGAAGGGATCTACGCTTTGATGAACGAAGCTAATCCAGAGCAGTATCCTTCTATTTATTAGACTTTCTCATGAACTTTAAATGCGTCACTTTCATGTTCCTGGGGTTGATTTTCCTTATTTCCTGTCGGCAGAATGATACGAATTGTGAAAAATGCGATGAGGAGATAAATATTGAGGAGAAAACGAATGAGGACAGCATTATCGCCGACCCGGATCAAGTACATTTGATTAATGACATAGAAGCGAAATCTGATTTGCAAATTACAAAGGCCCCGGCCAAATAGAATCTCTGGGTTATGGAAGTGCGGCTGAGGCAAATTCAATACTCAATCAGGGCATAGCGTCGTTTGTGGAAAAACAATAAGCTTGATTGATCTTACCAAAAATTGGGCCATTGCTTAAGGTATTTGACTGAAACTAGCTTAATTTTTTTTGCCGTATATTAGACATTAGAGATTATAATAAAGGATTTGTATAGAGGTGAAAATTGTTATTTTTTCTTTCCGCGTGTCGCCGTAGCTATAGCGGAGGCGCTAGGTTACGGTTAGAGAAAATAACGAAGGAAGAAAAAGCGATCCGCCTGAGGTGGAAAAGACCAAACGTTAGTGCAGGGAGGAAAAAGAATTTTTTCGCCATACGAATTCTT
>CAZCAD010000068.1:0-10368 GCA_964496525.1 uncultured Flavobacteriales bacterium
TTTATTGATTTAAATATCCTTAACTCGTTCTTCAAGATTCTTTAGCTAGACCAGTGTTGATGAGCAAGAAAAAATCACCTTTTTAACTCGGTTAGATGAGTTTGAGAATGGCGGCGGAGATTGTCAAGGACAATTAATTCAAAAAAAAACCACTCCCCGTGAGAGTGGTGCTTGAATAGGCTTCAAGTTGCCAATGCTTTCGTCCTTAGGGCGATGCTAATAACAAATTTACGAAAAATTATATAAATACAACTTCTTGCATTTATTCATATAGACGTATTATTGATTAAAATGTTACATAAAACGATTTAGCAACTTGTTCATTAAAGAGAGATTAATTGATCGTATCTGATTGATTTACAGCCAATATACCCCTTATCCCAAAATATCACTCACTGCCTAACAGCAGGTTCGTAATCCTAAAATCGGACTAACTGACATGGATCAGTTTCTTAGTTCTTATCAGAATTTTTTGCCTTTTCGTCGTTTATCAGTCCCGCAATAAAATCAGCCCATCCTTCAGCCTCGGCTTCTTTTGCAAGCTTTACGGCCTTTTCCCAATTCTCAACAGCTTCATCCATTTTATCTTTGTCTTTGGCCATTACACCTTTTAGATAGTAAGCTCTATGGTTCTCTTTGACTTCAAGGGACTTTCCTAAATATTTCATTGCTGTCGCCTCATCTTTTTTGGTGTTGTAGTAGTAAGATGCAGCACTGTAATTTACCCGATCAAGATCTTCACCTTCTTCGATCGCTTTTTTAATATTCTTCTCAGCGTTCATGTCCGTATTTACGGTAAATGGAAGCTCCAACCGAATCTTCTCCCATCGAAATACAATCGCCGCAGAATTTGAGGTGAGATTCTCAATTGTAATTGACATTGACTCTGTATGAGAATTTTCAGTAGGCTTAACCTTTAAAACACAGGCGTCTTTTTCAGCATCGTAATCTGCCGACCCTCTAAGAGTAGTATCTGCGTTAATAAAAATCGACCACTCACCATTTTCCGTTGGCGTCGCAAGTATTGAATAATAACCGGCAGCTAGTTTTTTATCCCCGAAGCTAAGGTCATCTTCTATCCGAATTGTAGTGCATTCATTTGCACCAAAACGCCATACTTTATCATAAGGTACAAGCTCTCCCCATATCGTTCTTCCCTTTACAGAGGGTCTTGAGTATTCGAGGCTAACATCTGTCAGACCAACAACCTGGTCAACTTTAGCTTTGGGAGAAGGTCTGGGTAGATCCTGTGCTACCACTGTTACCGATATCATCAGGGTCATCGAGAATAAGATCGTCTTTATCATCTTTATTTTGTTTTAGAAAGAATTGTAAAATTAACCCGCACAAGATAACAATTAAACTTCCAATTATGTTGTATAATAAGTAGCTAAGCTCAATTATTTCAAATACTGTTAAAAAATGGAGGCCGAGAACGCAAACTTGGGCAATTAATGCTCCAATCAGTGCTGCTGTACCCTTGACCCACTTAAAAAAGAACGCCAGGAGGAATACTCCCAAAATGGTTCCATAAAACAGCGATCCAAGTATATTAACGAGTTGAATGAGATTCTCAAATAAACCGGCAGTAAGTGCAATGCCGATTGCCAGAAGTCCCCATAAAACTGTAAGCCATTTACTCATCGACAGATCCTTTTTTTCATTCTTGGTCTTGGAAATAAATTTCTTGTAAAAATCGATGGTACTAGTCGATGCTAAAGCATTCAATTCAGCTGCAGTGCTCGACATTGCCGCAGAAAAAATAACGGCCAGCAAAAGTCCGATCAGTCCGATGGGTAAAAAGTTCAGGACAAATCCCAGAAAAATGTAGTCGCTGTCTTTGGATTCATAACCGCTATCCAACTCAGCCAGCTTCTCTTTATAGTCAAATCTGAGTGCATCCTGAAAGGCTTGCAAGTCATTTATTTCTTCAAGGTCTCCTTCGCCTGTCTTTGACCAATCCACCAATTTTTCTTCTTTGATTGTATGATTGTAATTGTAGATAGTCTCTATCTTTTTTAATTCAGGATCAGCCAGAATTTCTGTAGTAGTTGTTGAAGAATTGAAAATTATGGGCGGACGATTAAACTGAAATGAGACGAAGACCATTATCCCTACCAGCAAAATGAAAAACTGCATTGGAATCTTCATCAGGCCATTAAACATCAGCCCGATTCGTGACGCTTTTAAGGTTTTTCCACCCAGATAACGCTGTACCTGGGACTGGTCCGTACCAAAATAAGACAGAAACAGAAACAGTCCACCAGTTAAGCCTGAGAGCAAGGTATATCGGTCAGTAATGTCAGTTGAGGTATCGATAATATTCATTTTACCAAAGGCCCCGGCAATATCAATTCCTTCGGCAAAATTAACGGTGTCGGGGATGCTTTTCAGGACATAGTAAAATGCCAATCCCATTCCGACCATGATGATCCCCATCTGCCATTTTTGAGTCAGGGAGACCGCCCGGCTTCCTCCGGAAACAGTATAGACTATTACCAATCCGCCAATTAGCATGCAGGTTAATTCCAGATTCCAATCCAAGAGTGTCGACAGAATAATTGCCGGGGCATAAATCGTTATCCCGGCGGCCAGTCCTCTTGAAATCAGAAATAGAAATGCAGTGAAGGCTCTGACCCTGACATCGAAACGACGCTCTAAATATTGATAAGCCGTGAAAACCTTCTGCCGATAATAAATTGGAAGAAAGAAGATAGAAATAATGATCATTGCCAATGGCAAACCGAAGTAAAACTGTATAAAGCCCATACCGCTTTCATAAGCCTGACCCGGAGTCGATAGAAATGTAATTGCCGAGGCCTGAGTGGCCATTATTGAAAGGCCAATCGTCGCCCAGTTCTCGGAATTATTGCCCTTTAAAAATCCTTCGAGATTTCGATTCTTTCGCGTTTTCCAAGAGCCGTAAAGAACTATGATGAGTAATGTCGACAGAAGAACCGACCAGTCAATCCAACTCATCCCTGATACATATTAGTAATCCACCAATAAAGGAAGATTTGAGCCGCCAATACCACGATCAGACAGAGATACCAGGCCGTCCAGTTGGTATTGTCATTCTCATTCTGACTCACTAGAATAGCTTAGAAGATTGGCAAAAAGTCGATATGCGCCACTAACACCTTTTGGTAGCTCACGAAAAAAAGAAATCCCTGTATAAATAAAGCGTCCCTGACCAACTTTAGCTACGATTAGCGCGCCTTCAACATCATCTTGATCTTTGTCGTGCCAGCTGAAGAGGGGTGTGAATGAATCATCCCAATTGCCGGCAAAATACAGTCCTCTCTCCTGAACCCAATCTTTAAAATCGGCCTGCGATATTTTGTTCGGAGTATTCATAATTGGATGCTTTTCATTCAGAAAGGTGACGACAGCATCCTCTTCGGTAACACGATTCCTGGAAAGTTCAAACCCGCCGGGACCAAATTGCTGATTTGCAAATGATCGTGAGGCCGTGTTATACTGCATGATCAGATTTCCTCCCTGTTCGACATACGTTTTTAGCTTGTCGTTAAAACTGAATAGTTCAGGGTGAACATTATAGATTCGTATCCCCAGTACTACCGACTTGTATGTTGTCAAATCAGTTGTCGCTAAATCACTCACCTCGAACAGATCAACCTCAAATCCCAATTGCTCAATTGCTTCGGGTACTTCATCATCAATGCCTTTTATATAAGCCACTCTACCCGCCATAATCCTGGCATCAAGATGTATGCACTTAAATTGCGCCGGGCGAAAGATAATCTGAGTGCGAATATGATCATACTCTATTTCTGTAAAGCCCATTAACATATTTCCGGTGGCATCATTGATTTGCAGTGATCCTTTTTCTGCATTCTCTGCCACTTTCAGATCAAATTCAATCCATATTTCTTCGTGTTTTTCTGTTGTGCTGAATTCAATTTCATTTTGAGAAAGAATCCAACCGGCAGGAGCTGCCAAATAAAGCTTAGAACTTATATTCTCTTCAAATGCATGAACCTTCAGCCGAACCTTTGTTTGGCCTCCGGGTTTTAATATCACCAATTTTTTATCCGCATTTACTGTGAACTGAGGCACACAAATAAACTCCCGCCGCCGCTCTCCGAAAGAAGGATCTCTCCATTTATAAGTAACCGGAATGTTCAATGAAAACCTATCCTCGCCGATTGTAAATGTCGCTTTCACTGAAACGGTTGGGTCATTTTCAGCTTTGCCAAGATCATCAGGATTTGCTACCACAAAGCGATCAACAAACGCTTGCCTTAGCCAGTACGGTCCCGAGAGAGATGACTTTCCACTAAATAAGACCGTATCACCAAAGGGAATATTCGCTTTCAATTCTTGATTCAATATCTGTGGCTCTTCCCCGTTCACCGAAACCTCCTGAATTTTTACTTCTAAGTCTGATCTGTTGATCAAATTAAGTCGAAGCTTTTGTTCATTTCCCGCCACAAAACTGTAATCCGGTCCTAAGACTTCACAATAAAGACCCAGGCAATCTGCTATTAACTCATTACATAACTCAATTTTTTCATTCTTAATTGGTGAGTTCTCCATTTTCTCCAACCCTTTTCTGATAGACAGAAGAGGCTGAACATTGCCCTTGACATCCCGAAAATTGAAATTTTCCAAGAGCGATTCAATCTCTTCATTGAAATCCTTATCCACAAGAGCAGACCATGATTGTGTATTTTTTTCAAAAAAGGACTTCTCTAATTTTTCCCCACCCAAATTTTGAAAATATTCTTTCCGCGAACCACGGCTAATAATGCCACCAAATCCCTGACACCTGTGTTCAGATCTCGCCAAAGTTCCTATTTCGTTATAGGACATCCCGAGCTCAGGTGAGTATCCACCGATGTCTGCTACTAAATAATTTGGATCATTCCTGGCCAGCGAATCCAAGTTTCTATTCCACCAAATAGAGGTGTTCCAATAAATTGACGTGGTTTTCCAAGAACCATACTCTTGAACTTGATTGGGTAAAAATTTCTCGTCTGCAGCTTTTTCAAATGCTTCTGCCGCTAAAATTCCTGATGCTGTATGATGTCCATGTCCTCCCCGATTGTCGGCCGGAAAGCGCGTAATTATCACATCAGGTCTAAATTGTCTTATGACTAAAACCAAGTCTGACAACATTTCATCCTTTCCCCATTTTTCAAAGGATTCTTCAGCGGATCTGGAATACCCAAAATCAACGCCCCTTGAGAAGTACTGACGCGCTTTATCAAATGATCTGGCTGACAATAATTCTTGCGTCCTGAGAACTCCTAATTCCTCACCCAATTCATTGCCCAGCAAGTTTTGTCCACCATCCCCGCGAGTAAAAGAAAAGTACGCTGTTTCTGCTTTCTCTCCCAATGAAAACCAAGCGAGTGCCCGTGTGTTTTCATCGTCCGGATGGGCAGCGACATAAAGTACACGTTTTAAGCTATGAAGTTTTTGAAGTTTCACATACAATGCGGAGCTCCCTTCATTACCAAGGGCTATTTGACATCCACAAATCAGAATTGTAGCAAAAACAAGCTTTGTCTTTTTCATTTCTCTGCTTCTTAAAGTAAGACTGATAAAATTAAGGATTAATACATGCGAAGTACCGTTTCATTGACAGGAAAGCAATAGTCAAGATAAAGGGGTTATTGTCTACAGCTATGGTTCTTCTACGTCTTGTAGACCACGCCAAATTTTCCTACGCTGTCTTCTACGGGTGCCGGAATATCATCCTCATCAAGCATTTCGAGCAAGTCAATTTCTATTCCTCTGCTAATGGTACTCATCGGTGTATCTGAGGCTCTGCCCTCGAAAGGAGTTTCGGTAACGAAGCCAGTCTTATTAAGAATTGAAAAGGCAAAGGAAATTGATACAGAGACGGGAATCAATATCCAACTCTTCATCTCACCAGCCAGTGCAAATGGCAAACTGAAAGTGAATAACCAAAGGAAAAAGTTTGTGAAATAATTGTAGTAAAAGGGAAAAACAGTGTTCTTGATTCGCTCACATTTGCCTTGATCATCATACAACTTTTTCATTGTCACCATTAGTGCGTTGAACCTAAAGTCATCGATCCAACCTTTTTGAAGAGCGAGTTTTATATCCTGACCTTGAATGGCTAACATTTGTGCCGGTACGTTACTGACCCTCCGCAATTTAACGGCATCCTCTTCCGATATCCATTTACTCAGATCCTCAGAAAATTTCTCTTTCCGCAAATGCAGTCGCAAGGCATGTACCCAACCAATATGACGATGAACGGTTCTACTTTTCCAAGCTTCCACCTCAGCTTCTTCACTCTCATTATTTGGAATTCCATATGAAATCAACTCCATGCCGATTGATCGACTGTTGTTCACTATTGCTCCCCAAATTTTTCTTGCCTCCCACCATCGATCGTAAGCCGAACTATTTTTAAATCCTAAAAAAATTGCCAGAGCCCCGCCTAAAATACTGACCGGGACTACCGGAAGAAGCAGGAAGTCGTACTTGTATACAATGCATAAATAAAAAGCCAGAAAGGCGCATACAGTGAAGAAAACTATCGTTTTGAAATTCCAGTACACAATACCCAAAATCTGCTTGAAGGGATTCTTTGAAAAGTTAACAATCATGGACTCATTTTCTGATCGGCCGAAGATAGTCAATTCTCTAATTTTCTTCAATCCATTTTGATCAAAATGAGTACATTGTATCGAACCGGTCGGCCAGAAAAGCGGGCTCAAAATCTTTCTTTTTTATGGGGTCTCCATTAAGTCAATCCATCCGCGCAGATATGAAGAGCACCTCGGGATGGATAAAGTTTGTCGGTGTTTGTTTTGTTATTACTGCTGCACTCTTTCTCATATTTATGCTTCTTGCATTGGCGACCGAGGGTAGTGGCGCAGGAATTCTGATTCTGCTGGTATTGGTAGTGGGAGGTGCAATTGGCGCAATGGGATATTTACTTATTCTTTATTCAAACGGCTTGTCAGAATCCGCTGAGCAGGGAACACTTAGGGCTTTAGAAATCGGTCTTACAAGATTAAAGAGCTATTTTATTATTCTTGGAATTTTGACGATCCTCATTGCCTGTAGTGATTTTTATACATTATCAAAAGGCTTTTAGCTTATGGAAGAATTTGAAATATTAGATCACGGTTTAACCGAAGGGGAAGCCGAAATTACCCCAACTATCAAAAAGCTGTCAGCCGAGATCGCTCCCTGGATTAAGACGATTGCCATAATTAACCTTGTCATGCAGGCCCTTACTTTAATCCAGACTTTTCGAATTGGCAATTCAGATGCGCTGATTGAAGCCTTGATTACCGCCGGAATAACTGTAGCACTCTCAATTGTTCTATTGAACTGGGGAACAGCCATGCAAAAACTAGGGCGAGATGGAAGTAGCAGTTCCTTCTCCGAAACACTGGTTCGACAAAAATCTTATTGGATATTTTACGGAATAATTTGGATCATTCTTATCCTGCTCATTATTATTTTCATCCTTGTCGCGATTAACGATCCAACCGCCGTGGACAGATATTTAGGATTTTAGTTTAGAATAAGTTGAAAGTGCCGTTTATTGCGATTAGTGGGAATTATGATGAGCGGCTTTTATATTATCAACTCATCTTGGTAATATTTATAAACTTTTATGAAATTCAGCCTTCTTGCAAGGAAATAGTGTCGAGGAAATCGAAACAAACTTCATTCCGTGGATCCAAATTGACCTGAGTAAGATTGATTGAAATTTTAGTGCTCGAAAACCTACTTGAGCCTCGAATAGTCAGCGTCAGAAGACCGAATTCGACCCACCTGACCACTTTGAAATAGGCCACTTGACGACCATTTAGGGTTTTTTGACCGGAATGCGACTATTTGCAAAAATTTAAGTTTGAATTTGAAGGAATCAGTTGAAAAAAGATGGTAAAACTGCTCAGAAGACCTCCATCGTATCGAATCGCTCTTTGAATTTTACTCGAATGGATAGATGCGTATCATTATCAAACGATTCAAGAATTATGGGAATCTTCCAGTCCCCAAATGGCCATTTATTCAGTTCAGTGGGTGATATTATTACTCAAATTCCCACATTTGAAGTAATTTGAGTCATTTTAGCGATAATACTCTTTTATTTGGTGATATCTTTATTATTTAAGTTAGACTTAGATTTGTAGCAAATTCTCCTAGAGATAATTGTAATCTGGCGCAACGAAATTTGCAAATATTAGTCTTTTATAACTAAATAATTAGTTTAAGGGAATTCCTGGCGAATTTTCACAATAATTTTCCTGGTTTTCCTAAATTATTACCCTGGTTTCTCTCGTTTAAATCAACTTCTCATAATTTCCGTAACTTTAATGCAAAGCCTTCAATATGAAAACCTACTTTTCTTCCTTAGCACTTTCCTTCTTATTCTCAATAACCACTATCGGACAGGATACATTCTCAATCGTCGCGATAGATGTGGCCACAGGAGAAGTAGGTGCTGCAGGGGCCTCCTGTGTTGATTTAGATTTCTACGGAATAGCAAATGACGACTTCATCGCACAACTATTTCCCACAGAAACCGGATCCATCACCTGCCAGGCTGCTTATAATGGCACAAATCAAGCTAATGCCAAATTTCGGATGTTTGAAGGTTACACCCCAAGTGGAATTCTTACCTGGCTTTATGATAATGACGTAAGCTCAAATCCTGAATCCCGTCAATATGGAATTGTGGCGATGGTTGCCGGCTCACCTGAGTCAGCTTCTTTTACCGGCAGCTCCAATTTGGATTATAAAAACCACATCAACGGTGTAAATTATGCTATACAAGGTAACATTCTCTTAGGTCAGCAAATTCTGGATTCAATGGAATCAAGATTCCTTGCAGAAGAGGGTGATCTTGCATGCAAATTAATGGCCGCTCTTCAAGGGGCGAAAGTAGTGGGAGCCGACACCAGGTGTGCGACTAATGGAACCTCTTCTCTCTTCGCATTTGTTAAAGTTGCCCAGCCCTCTGATGTCTTCGGAAGCCCTTCCTTCCTCGTTTCTGTCAGAACGGCTGATGGAGATGGAATCGAGCCAATTGACACTTTGCAAGTATTGTTTGATGCTGCTCATACATGTAGCGCACTTGAGTTAGTTGAGCAACAAAATCCTTTTTGGGACTTAAAGATATTTCCCAATCCGGTAGAAAATAAATTCAACATTACAACAAACAGCAAAGAGATCGTTTCACTCACTATAATGACAGTTTCCGGTCGGATACTGCATCAAACAGACTTTCAGTATTCTTGTGAGATCGATCTTAGCAAATATGCTTCCGGTGTGCATATTATTCAGCTGAAATCAATCGACGGCATTATCAGACAGAAGATAATCAAGCGGTAAATATGCTCCTGTCGTTTATTGGGAAACTCTTTTTCTTATACTGCTTTGTCTTTCTGAACCTCGTGTCTGCACAATCTGTTCCGATCGATACTATCCCATTTGAGTTGGGTGCAAATAAGCGAGTTTTCACCTACTGCAAGGTAAATGACAGTGACTCTTTACTGTACTTAATAGATACAGGTGCTTCTGCCATGGTAATAAATACAAATTCTGAAAAAGACAGCTTCACTATGGTCTTTGATCGCGAAATCATCAACCGTGGTAGTACCGGTTCCCACAAAGTGAAATTATCTCTCGTCAATAAACTCTACTGGGGACATCAACAGATAGACAGTCTTCGGTTTATAACAATTCCGTATAAAAAGAAACATTGGGATGGAATAATTGGCTTGAATACCTTGAGGCAGTTCGTCCTTGAAATTGATTATCCGAAAAACCTGATCTATTTATACAACAAAGATTCTTTCAAAACTGAGATCGAGAATTCAATCAGAATTGAGTTCATAAAAAAAGTTCCAATGATTCGTGCAAACTTAAAAATTGAAGACGAATGGTTTGAGATAGTGCTGGAATTAGATCTTGGATCAACCAGGTCACTGGACCTGAACACTCCCTTTGTTAACAAGCACAGACTAATAAAGAAAATGCCTTCCATTTCCTCTTCAAATATCATCGGATCATCGGGCA
This sequence comes from uncultured Flavobacteriales bacterium, assembly GCA_964496525.1. Lineage (GTDB taxonomy): Bacteria > Bacteroidota > Bacteroidia > Flavobacteriales_D > Crocinitomicaceae > JAKSBJ01. The sequence goes on from CAZCAD010000068.1 coordinate 10,042, forward strand.
AGACGGTTTCAGTTGTCAATGTCATTTTCGATAGTTTGCAAATTGGTACCCTTAGATTGGATCAAATCAAGGGTGGTTTAAACCAGCTTAAAACTGGCATGGATGCAAGTGATGACTTCGATGGGGCATTGGGCAGTGGATTTCTTTGGAACTACCGGCTAATTTTTGATTTTGGTAAAAATGACTTTTATTTAACTAGAAGATGAGTCGAGGTAATTTGCCCACAATTACTCATATTTACCATGATCTATATGGTCACTATTATGTTGAGTTAAGGAACTGTAAAATAATAAGTCATTGAATTATAGCGAAGTTATTTTTTGTTTT
>CAZCAD010000069.1:0-10241 GCA_964496525.1 uncultured Flavobacteriales bacterium
ATTGGTTGAAATACATTTGTGTGGAACTCAAAACCCCTTTTAACTTCTTAACCTTTTTAACTCTTTTCCTTTCAACCCTTTTCCTTTCAACCTTTTCACTTACTCCGCTATTTGGAAGTTAGATCTGCCATAATTAACTGCTGAGTAGTAACACTTCTAGAAGACCAGGCCCATGAAGAGTACATCGTCAATTTGATCATAATCCCCTTTCCAATTATCAAAATGACCTTCGACGATACCGCGATGTTCCTTGTAATTCACTTTGGCTAATTCTTCAACTATCTGTTCAACTTTGTTTAGTTTTAACTTTCTACCATTTGGTCCGCCAAATTGATCTGAGTATCCATCAGTAAAAAGATACAAGCCATCTCCTTTTTTCATTTGAAATCTTTGAAGATCAAAATCGATTGCAATTTGATCACCGCCACCAATTAATTTTTGATCTCCTTTGATCATCCGGATGCTATCGCCCTGTCTGATAATTGACGTTCTCATTGCAGCTGCAATGAGCACCTCATAAGTGTCCAGATTTATTTCGCAAATCGTTAAATCTATACCATCTTTAGATTGGAGGAAGGCTTCGCCGGGATCCATGTCTTCTTCCTCTTTTTGTTTAAGAACTGTCTCTATTTCAAAATCCAGATCGGCGAGCACCTTCTCGGGCGTCTTCCATTGTCCTGTCAGTTCCATAATTTCATATATGTTACGGATGGAAACAGATCCTATCATACTCATAAAGGCCCCGGGGACCCCATGGCCTGTACAATCTGCGCAGACAACAATTAGTTTATTATCGATCTTCTCTACATAATAAAAATCTCCGCTAACTATATCTCTCGGTCGGAAGAAGATGAACGATCCGAGAAGATTATCAGAAAGCTCCTCATCTTTAGGTAGTATGGCGTTTTGGATTCTCTCGGCATAATTGATACTTGAGGTTAAGTTTTTATTGATTTCCTCAATTTGATTGGCTTTGTCGACTACTTCCTTTGTTTTGATTTCCAACTGATGCTCCAAGAAAATCTGGGTGGCTCTAAGGCGACGGGTTCGAATCTTAATAATAAAAAACACGGTTAAAGCAAGGGTCAGGATGACGACGAGACCGAACCACCAGGTTTTCCAAAAAGGTTTTCCAATAGATAAAACAATATTAGCTTCAGTTTCGGAGCATATCCCATCTGCATTGCAAGCAATTACTCTAAAGGTATATTCACCATCTGCCAATCTTCCATAAGTCGCTGTTGGCGCCTTGGTCGGATTTGAAAAAACGCCATCATATCCTTCTAACATAAATTGATAGGTTACTTCTTCCGGTTTACTAAAGCTGATTCCGATAAATTCAAATTCTACACGATAATTACCGTACGGTAAATCAATATTCTCACCAACTTCATATTCTTTATCATCAATAATCAACCGCAACAAATTAACCACCGGCGCGACCATGTTTTTACTGTCTTTTGACGGATCGTATTTAACAGCACCTCCGTTGGTTCCGATCCATAAATAGTTTTTGGAATCAAGGAACATGGCGCGACTGTTTACTTGCTCATCAATTCCTGACTTGTGATCGAAGATTTCTATTTCGTCTGTTTTCGTGTCTATTTTACTCAAGGCGCCTCGATGGCCTACCCAAATATTGCCGATCGCATCTGGCTGAATCGCGTAACAATAGTTTGATTTAAGTCCGTGTTTGGATGAGTAGTTTTTGAATTCTTGATTTTTGAATAGATACACACCTGTTCGGTCTGTCGCTACCCAAATATTGCCAGATTTGTCTTTACAAAGGTCAACAACTTCAATATCTCCGGTTTGGCTAATTTCGAATGATCTCAGGCCCGAAGCTGACAATCGATACAAATGGCGATCACGGGTACCGAACCAGAAATTTTCGCCGTCCTGAAGAAGGGCCTTGATTGAATTATGTGGCAGGCGATCTTCAGTATTAAAAATCTTAGAATCTTTTGTCTTTATATTATAGTTGATCAGACCGCCATCTGTTGCTATCCAGAGTTCGTCTCCACTTCCCTGAATTTGATTGATCCTGTTCTCCAAGGAGCTGTAGTTCCAGTTGATTCGACGAATTTTTTCATTCCACAGATCCATTCGATAGATGCCATGAATCCCTGTTCCGATCCAGAGACTAGAGTCGATTTGATGGATGGATGTCACCTTGTCGTTTACAAAACCTGTTGTGTCCGTATAGAATTTCCAGATTTCTTCAGGATCGGATGAAATTCGAACGAGGCCATTTTCAACGCCAAACCAATGGTCATTTTCAGAAATGAAAACGGCGGAAACGCTTGTGCCGTAACGCTTAGGATCATGCTCGTAGAATGTAAAAAAATCGTCGATTAATCTCGATAAGCCTTTTCCAAACGTACCTACCCAGATATTTCCCTCCCGATCCTGGAAGACAGATTGAATATAATCAGACGACAATCCGGTTAACATATTATACCTGATAATTTCCTGACCAGATGAGATACTACTATCTGTGTGGATTTAAATCAGACCGCTTCCCATTGTTGCAATCCACAAATTCAAATCTGAATCTTGCATGATTGACTGAATGTTTATGTCTTCATCGAATGGTGGACCCTCCCAGGAAGCGGTTTGAACCTCTCCATCTTTTAGTCGAATTTTGATTAGTTTACCTGCATTTGTTCCGACAATTAAATTGTCTTTACCGTACTCTTCACAAATGTCCGAAATCCACTCATTTTTCAAGTAAGCTTTTACGCGCTCCCATTTATTCTCTTTTCGACGAATATGGATAAGTCCGGTGGTGGTGCCGATTACAAGGTTAGAGGAGTTTAATAATCCTACAGATCTAAAATTTTCTACCCCAAATGTACCAACTGGCAGAATTTTATTCTTTACAAGCATAAAGAGCCCTTGATTTTGACTTAGGAAGTAAATTGTGTCATTGATGCCACATATAGAGTTGATCGTACTTTCGACAAGAAGAGTATCAGAAATCGCCTGGAACGAATTATGGTCGAATCGTGTAATACTTCCACCATTATGGCCAAAAATAATCGCACCTTTATTGTCAACGAACGATGAGGTAATTACATCCTCGGCCAGACCGTCTTTTGTTGAATATCGGACAAAACTTCTGCCATCAAAACGTGTCAGACCTTCTCCGGTACCGACCCACAAATAGCCCCTAGAATCTTGATCAATGGAGTAGATAAAATTTTGTGACATACCATCCTCCATGGTATATTGGTTAAATCGGAATGTCTGTCCAAGAGCCGGTTGGCTCAGAATCAGACTAAGTCCAATGATGCCAAAGCTCCGTCGGATAAAAAAGAGGATGGATTTAAGGGGCATTATTAGTTACTTTTCAATTCCGATCTTACTCGTCGGTTTGGGAATTCCTCCAATGGGTATTGCATAAAACGGAAGGGTTTCTCCGTATTGATTTGTAATATAAAAACCAATGTTGTTATTCTTGGCAGGTTTACTTTTATTTTTATGAAATTGTATATCCAGGGACGATTCTTTTTCGGTGGGTAAGATTTTATGTTCACTCTTCTCCCAGTCTCCATCACCTGATTTCTTTAAGTTGACTCCAAGCCTTGTAACACTAATGAATTTGAGTTCGCCATCCAAATCCCAATCAAAATTTCCTTGTTTAACGGAGACAACTCTATCATTGATATATGGATAGAGATGAGAAACTTCGGCAGGATTATCATGCAATCGGAAAGTGTATTCAAAGGTAAAAGCATTCCCGCCCTCTATGGCCTGATTTTTTGTACTTGAAGTTGAAAGGAAATAGCGATACAAATTTCCATCGTCGCCTTTGCCTCCTTCACATATCACTTTAAATACCAAACCGCCGTAACGAGTCGACTTTTCACCTGATGTTGGATTAAATGGACCAAAAGAGTACCATTCATCGTCTTTTTCTGTAGTAAAGGTCTTGGAGGCCAACAGATTGCCACTTTTGTATTCTCCGACAGGATTAGGAAGGCGTGCATCTTTATTCGTAACTGCACCTTTTCCTCCATAAACAGAGAATGTTGTTTTGGTATTATACGCACCCTTTTTTTCGTCGTGTTTTCCACTGGAACCGGGATCAAATACTCTGATATAAATTGGATCCTTATACGTTTCGGGGATTACAAAAAAGAACACTTGACAAAAATCATCATCTCCCCATGATTTGTCGCTGTCTTTTCCGAATGTGACCAGAAAAGGAATATTCTCCTCATTAGCCGGAACAGGTTGAGACTGTCCGGACAGGGAGAAAATAAGTACAAACAACAATAGGTATGGTCTCATCATAGTACTAATATAAACGCAAAGCGGATAAGTTTGGGTATAGTTGTCATAAAAGCGTGCCAAAACCAATTACTTTATAAATTCGAATTCAACGCGACGATTGTTCTGCATTCCTTCTTCTGTTTCATTGGTATCGATGGGGATCGTAGAACCGTATCCTTTCGCTCTAATTCTATCTTCTCCGATACCTCTTTCAATAAAATAATTTCTAACGGACTGCGCTCTTTTTTCTGACAATCTCATATTGTGAGCAGGAGAGCCTCGATTATCAGTGTGTGCCGAAATAACAAGATCAAATTCGGGCAATTCTCGCATGAGTTGAAGCACTCTATCCAATTCATATCTTGCATCGTTCCGGATGGCCCAGTCATCTGTATCGAATTGAACGTGTTTCAGAATAAATTTCTCTTCCAAAGAAATCTCAGACCCTTTGTTTTGTATGAATAATGATCGGAGAATTGATTCTTTCAGCCCTCTTTTCTTTAATTCTAACCAGGTCTTATGTGCTTCGGTGAATTCCTTATAACGTCCCACATAGTAGACGAAGACATTTTCTTCTTCATTATATTCTACTCTTGAGCTGTATTGTTCGAGAAGTTTATATGGAAAATCATCCTCCCTTAATTCATCATCACTTCGAAATGCCTCGATACTATAAATCACATAAGCCGAATCTGATGGATTCACATTGAAATATTGCATGTCCTTAACGATGTCTATGCTGCCAAGTTTATCAGGGACTATGTTGGTTAGATCGTCTTTTGTTGAAGCAATCTCTCCTTCAACGCAAACTACTGTTTTATAGACACAGTTTGACGCTTTTGTTTCAGATTCGTAACCTGTAACATTTAGTCTTATCAGGTAGGTTCCGGTCTTTTCGTATAAATGGGATGTTGATAATTCGGTACCCTTTAGCCCGTCTCCAAAATCCCAAAAATATTCTTTGATAATCATTTCCGGTAAGTTAGATCGTTCTGCACTTATGTCAAAAGCGGTTCTGAGGCTAACAGTATCGGGACAGCTAATATATGGTTGGACTTCATAATTCAATGTGATGAAATAATAAGCCTGATTAAAATATGTTTGATCGATTAGGGTATCAATTATGTCCAGATTTATTTCGTAATCGCCCGGTCCGGGGAAACAATATTCAATTTCCACCCCCCTTTTTTTATCACCATTAATGCTCCATTCATAAATCAATGATCCGACGTCATCAAGTTCTCTTGCATTTTCCTCGAATAGGGTATAGCAAAAATCTTCTTCAATTAAAGAATCACATTGACCGAATTCCGGAAAATCCATATCGAATTTCCAAAGTTCATCAATGCCTGAACGGTTAGAAGAAAAATATCCTTCTTGCAGACCATCTTTACTGATCAATCCGAAATCGTCAAAAGTGCTATTCACAGGCTCAGGCAGAAGAGATACCTTCCTATTTTTGCTCAACCAATGGCATGAATATATATCGAGTCCCCCGAGCTCTCCTCTGTCAGAAGAGAAATACAAAAACTGCCCGTCTAATGATGGGAAAAACTCATTTTTTGCGGTATTTATCTCTTCTCCAAGATTAATCGGTCTTGACCAAATTCCGGTATTGTTTATAGTCTTCCAAAGATCAAAACCTCCATGGCCGCCCGGCATATTGGATGAAAAAATAATAATCTTGGCATCTTCGCTCATTGCGGGGTGCGAACAACTATAGCCCGGATTGTTGAAATGCAAAGGTTTAAGAGCGTTCCAGAGTTTCTCATATTTTTTGGTAATATAAATACCTAAAGGATTATAGTCTTTTTCGAGGTGTTTAATTTTCTGTTCAGTCTTTAGATTTCGTGAGACTACGCATTGATCACTCCTGTCATTAAAAGAGATTGGTCCGTCGTTGTATATTGTTCGGAATATTTCGTTAAATCTCTCAGGTTTTTTTGGATTTATCGGATCAATGAGATACAGGTCGATTGGTTCACCTCCTTGCTGGCCCAAAACAGTTTTACCGATTCTATCCTTTTGATCACTGCATACAACCAGTTTCTGCTTAAAAAAGGCAGGAGAGAAGACGGAGCCTCTAAAGTCCGTCTCTATCATTTCAACTTCGAACTGTTGTGTTAATCCGGCCAGATGAAACAGAAGCGTGTATGTAAAGGCTAATAATCTTACCATCCCAAAAACCTTGGACTCGCAATTTTTGTTTTATACAAGAATGTATACTTCAAACTAAATTCGTGCGAACCAAACGTATATTTCCAAAGCGGACTAAGGGGAAATCCAAATGAGTACATAAAGGAAAACTGCTTATTTGCCCGCAGTTCGATAAGAACAATTAGTGCCTCTTCTGTTCTATAAGAAAGACCGATGTCCATCTTCTCGTTAAATGTGAACATCGCATTAATATCGGCTTGCAAACGAGCATCATATCGATATTTAAAAAGCACTGATGGTTTAAATTTCATTCCACTGCGCGCTTTAACTGCTATTCCACCACCGGCAATGAAGTTATAGTTTTTAAAATCGTTCGTCAATTTAAAATTAGTGCCGCTGTAGTCATGAGTCAAGAACTTAGGAACCGAGAGACTGATAAAGAATTTTTCACTGTAAAAGTGCATTCCGAAGCTAAAGTCAGGTAAAAATCCTCTTTGCAAATTCATGTTCAATTCAGAATCATTATTGTCATTTACGCTGAGTTCATCAAGAGTTGTCTTGATCATATTTATGCCGGCAGCGAATCCAAAAGCGAGGGTAGAATTTTCGAATCTTAATCGATACGCATAAGAACCGAAGATTCCGGTGTTTCGACTTACACCAATTTGATCCGCATAAATTTGAAATCCTAATGCCGATTTCATATTTCGTGTTGGGCCATGAACTGTAAGTGATTGCGTCATCGGAGCGCCCGGAAATCCGAGCCATTGTGCCCGAAACGATCCAATCAAACTAAATGCATCTTCACTGCCTGTTGATGCAGGATTCAAGGCAACACTATTGAACAAGTATTGCGTTTGCAAGGGAAGATACTGGGCTTGCAAGTTTGCTGAATAGATGAACAATATGACTAAAAGTTTTCTCATTTTTTAACCACTATGAATCCCTTATACCTTTTTTGATTTTCAATCGAAATGGTATAGTAATAGGTGTCTTCGTTTAAGATTTTACCTGATTGATCTGTTGCACCCCAATCATTTTGATAGTCCGATGTTTCATAAATTAATTGTCCCCAACGGTTGAAAATCTGCACGGTATTTATATAATTTTCTATGCCTTTAATTTCGAAGTAATCGTTTTTCCCATCGCCGTTGGGAGTAACTGCCTGCGGAATAAATATGTCGTGAACGTAGATTAAGATTTCGGATTTTGCTTCAGGACAAGGCCCGTTTGAAACAATCCATTCAAATTCATTTTCTCCGGGACTGAGGTTTGAAACATGGCTCCAGGGATCAAGTTCATCGTCTACAGATCCATCACCGGTAATGGTTGACCATTGTCCCGATCCGATTGTTGGATTTACTGCATTCATATCACTTTCGAAAATAAAGTAGAGTTCTTGATCAGGACCGGCCTCAGAGGTTGGAATATCGTAAAAGCCAAGCAGAACACTATCTATATGGACACAAATGCCTGACTGATCAACGGTCCAGTAAAACCATTGTAGACCAAAATCTCCGGAGGTCGCATTTGACGACGGGTCTGCGACATCTACAATTATTGCGTTAGTGGCGGACCAGATTCCCGCCCCGAGATTTGAAGTTGCTGACAATTGAACTTGTAGTCCACAAACATTTTGATCGGCTCCGGCTCCGGCTATCGGATCTTCTAATACAACCACGGCTTGGGTCATTGTTTCAACGCATACTCCTTCTCCGACGGTGTAGAGAACATTGTGCGCTCCGGGACCGGTAATTATGGGATCGAATGAGCCACCACTTGTTACTCCAAATCCAGAAAATATACCACCGGCAGTTCCGCTTATAAGCGTATTCAGATTGAAAAGCGAGTCTGAATTACACATTTGCGGAGGTGGGGTCCAAGCCGGATCAACATCGAAACCAACATAGACTTGTGTCATCGTTGTGTCTGTGCAAATTCCTACTCCGACTATGTAGCTAATGTTATTAAGCGTACCCCCTAAACCGGAAATGTCCCAGAGTGAATCATTGAAAATCGTGCTCCCTGTCCAAATTCCTCCTACTGTAGTAAATGACTCAAAATAAGTGTTTAAGTTTATGAGTCCGTCTTTTTCGCAAATCGTGTCCGGTAGATTGTTTAGTGAATTATATTCGGCTAAGATAGTAAGGGTTAATACCAAGCTATCGATGCAACCGCCATTGTCAACAACCTGGACCACATTATAAGTTCCGGGTCCTGAGCTGAATGGCTCCAAGAATTCATTGTCAGTGCCGGAAAGCACCGCAGGACCGCCTGATCCATAGCTGTAAAAGGAATTAGTTTCGCCACCGGTGAACACGGTCGAGTCATTCATATTAATCGGTCCGGCAGGCAGGCAAATTGTATCGGGTAACCAGAAAATCGTATTTGGCAGGTCGTTGATCGTAACATTAAGTTCGGTTGAATCAGGGCATACTCCGGAAGTGACGTATTCCACCGCATACACCCCTACAGCACTCAGACCCATGTCAATTTCACCTGTTGTTGAATTTGCAAATACAATTCCGGAAGTAACTTCATTAAAGGTTCCGCCCGGCGTAGTAACAAAAGTTGGAAGGGGGTTCGGACTGTCTGTCGTGCAGAAAGGACTATCGTAGTTGAATCCCGGATCATCAATGGTATTAATATAAAGTTCAAAAGTTGTATCATTGGGGCAATCAGGACCGGGAGTTGTATAAGTGATTATATAGGGTCCGCCGGGGGTTGATGAAACCATGTCAATTTGGCCCGTCGAGGCAGATGTGAAGATTACTTCAGCGGGACCGGTAAATATTCCACCTCCTGTTCCTGTAATTGTTGGAACAGGATCGGCATGTGTTAAACAAAATAATGTATCTGAATAGCTAAATGAAGGATCGTCTTCGGCGTTAATAGTTAGGTTAAAAGATTGAGAACATCCACTCACCGTGTAGACTATTGAGTAAGGCCCCCCTGCGGTAGATGCACTCAGATCAATTTCTCCTGTTGCAGTACTAATAAATACCACAGCCACCGGGCCACTAAACACACCACCCGGATCTCCGGTTATAGTTGGAACAGGATCTATATCTTCCTGACAATATTCAGCTGCACTGAAGAAAAAGCTTGGGTCGCAAACAGACATTCGTGCCGAAAATCCATTTTCCCCTGCCGCATTCGTCAAAGTGATCGTTCCAAGAGTAATAGCGTCTTGGTGTTGACCTCCGACATGGATGCCGGTAATATCATCATAATCGACACCGTAGGCATCGTCAAATCCTATTCCGCCTGCTACTTGTACCCAATTGAAAGCTCCTGCATCTGATCGACTAAGGACGAAAGCATCCGAGGCTCCGGCAGAAATTTCTGTACTTGAACCGGAATCAAATGCTGTAATTCCTTCAAACGATCCGCAAATAAAGAGTTCACCACTTCCATTTGTTGAAACATCTGATCCGTAGCTATCAAATGGGGATGAACTTGCTTCGAAGACCTGCCAATCAGTTAGCCCGGTTGCTCTAAAAAGTTTACAGCTAAAAATATCCATCTCACTACCCGATGATGCTACTGCACCGATTCCCGGAAAGTTAACAGACCCTTCACTCGCTCCACCGCAGAGGTATACCCCATTCAGGTCGGATGCAATCCCCGGGGCAAAATCATCGCCCACGCCACCTATCTGCTGCGCCCAGTTGAAAGTACCTGTTGTTATTGTGTATGAACAGATCCAAATATCTAAGTTATTTATACTTGTGTTAGGAATAGTTGGTCCTCCACTGAATGTCCAGGTATCCGATGCAGATGTACCCGTAACAAAAATGTCGGTT
>CAZCAD010000070.1:0-2156 GCA_964496525.1 uncultured Flavobacteriales bacterium
ATCGGGTCGATATTACAATCCTAAGTCAAATGGAGAATCTATCGGCAACATTTGTTTGGCGTCGAGAAAAGACTTTCGAAATGCCGTGGTTGTCGCAAGAAAAGCGCAATCAGCATGGCAAGATCGAGCAGCTTTCAATAAAAGTCAAATTATCTATCGCATCGCCGAGATGCTGGAGGATCGAAAAGATCAATTTATTGAAGAACTGATCCTTCAGGGAAGCGTCAGAAAATCGGCTATTAAAGAAGTTGAGTCGGCGGTCGATGCCATTATTTACTATGCCGGCTGGTGCGATAAATACCAACAAATATTTAGCTCCGTTAATCCGGTCGCTTCATCTCATTTTAACTTTAGTTTGTACGAACCTCAGGGGGTTATTGCAGCGTTTGCAGATGAAAAGACCGGATTACTTGGACTGGTACAGGCAGTCATTCCGGTAATCTGCGGAGGAAACACAGCCATTGTTTTAGCTTCTGAGAATAAACCATTATCGGCTGTTACCTTTGGTGAGGTTTTGAATTCTTCTGATGTTCCCGCCGGAGTCGTAAATATTCTAAGTGGTAAACGAAAAGAATTAATTGAACACGTTTCTACCCATATGGATGTAGATGGGGTTTACTACTTAGGTGATTCTGCTACAGATATTGAACTTTTGAAGAAAAATTCTGCTTTGAATTTCAAGCGAATTCGTATCTATCAAAAAATAGCTGAAAATAGTCCCTATCAAATTCTGGACTTCCAAGAAGTCAAAACGACATGGCATCCCATCGAAAAAATCGGCGAGGCAGGATCGGGGTATTAAATGAAGAAAGAGTGGATTGAAATATTACTGAAGGCAGTTTACGAAGCCTCAGATAAGATCATGGAAATCTACACTTCAGGATTTGAAGTAGAATATAAAGAGGATCGATCTCCGGTTACCTTAGCTGACACGGAATCCAGTAAGATCATCTACAAACATTTATTGCCCCTTGGTTTGCCAATTGTATCTGAAGAAGAAGAAAATCCTCCTTATGAGGAGCGCAATAAGTCAGAGTTTCTTTGGATGGTCGACCCATTGGATGGTACCCAGGAATTTATTAGGGAAAATGATGAGTTTTGTATTTGCATCGCCCTTATACAAGAGAACAAAGCCATATTTGGAATAATAGCCGATCCGGTTAACCGAGAAGTGATTTTTGGCGGAACTTCGACGGGAACTGCTTCCCATATTTCGTTTTACGATGAAGACTACCTTAGCCCAATGAATCAAAAGGAGCTCCAATTGCCTGATCAAAAAAGTCTGGTGTACTCGCGATCTAACTTTTCACCAAAGGTTGTGGACATTGTTGAGAAAATTGAGCTGCTCCATGGCAAGATGAACGTCATCAAAAAAGGAAGCGCTCTAAAGTTTTTCGATCTGGTCTTAAGTAAAGCCCAATTCTACCCAAGATTGGCTCCCACTATGGAATGGGACATTGCTGCCGGACAGGCTATCTATGAAGCAATTGGAGGAGAAGTAGTTGATTTTACTAATTTTAAGGAATTAACATACAACAAAGAAGACTTATACAATCCTTATTTTATTGCCAAACCGAAGGGATTAGAAATTCACTAAGATGGGACAAAAAGTAGCGTTAGTAACAGGAATCACAGGGCAAGATGGAGCTTATCTGGCAGAACTTCTGCTGGAAAAGGGATACATCGTTCATGGAATCAAGCGAAGGTCATCATTATTCAATACCGATCGCATCGATCATTTATATCAAGACAAACATGAGGAGGGCGTCAATTTTTTCCTTCACTATGGAGATTTAACGGATGCTACCAATCTTATTCGAATTGTACAAGAAACAAAGCCGGATGAAATTTACAATTTGGCGGCAATGTCACATGTCATGGTGTCCTTCGACACTCCGGAATACACGGCAAATGTGGATGCTCTTGGAACATTACGACTCTTGGAGGCGGTCCGAATTCTGGGCATGGAAAAGGAAGTTAAATTTTACCAGGCTTCAACTTCAGAGCTTTATGGTAAAGTGGTTGAATCTCCACAAAGTGAAACAACTCCTTTTTATCCCAGATCGCCATATGCCGTTGCAAAACTTTATGGTTTCTGGATTGTAAAAAATTATCGTGAAGCCTACAATATGTTCGCCAGTAATGGAATACTTTTC
>CAZCAD010000070.1:2166-10205 GCA_964496525.1 uncultured Flavobacteriales bacterium
GCTTAGAGGTGAAACATTTGTTACCCGAAAAATAACGCGGGCTGCTGCTAAAATCAAATTAGGAATTCAAAAGAAAATGTTCTTGGGTAACCTCGATGCCAAACGAGATTGGGGACATGCAAAAGACTATGTTTATGGAATGTGGCAAATGATGCAGCAAGATAAAGCAGATGATTTTGTTCTCGCTACCGGCGAAACACATTCTGTCCGTGAGTTTGTTGAAAAGGCCTTCAGCCATGTCGACATTAAAATTAAGTGGGAAGGAGAAGGGGCTGGGGAAAAAGGCAGAAACGCTGAAACCAACGACATCATAATTGAAGTTGACAAGAAATACTTTAGACCAACTGAAGTTGAAGTCTTGCTGGGAGATCCGGGTAAAGCAAAGAAAGAACTGGGTTGGGAACACAAATACACCTTCGATGAACTCGTTAAAGAGATGGTAGAAGCAGACGTGAAGCTATTCGAAAGAGATAAATATCTGCTCGATGGAGGACATAAGGTTTATAATTATCATGAATAGGAAATCCATATACCAAAATCCAAATAACAAATCCCAAATGTTTCATTCAGGAGACTGGGATTTGGGAATTGGAATTTGTGATTTTAAATTTTGGATTCGTTTTTTCATATGAAAAAACAAGACAAAATTTATATCGCCGGTCACAACGGAATGGTAGGTTCCGCTATCGTACGACTACTTCAAAAGGAGGGATTTTCAAACATCATTTATCGAAGATCTTCTGAACTCGACTTAATTGAGCAGTCTTCAGTAAGAGAATTCTTCAAAGCAGAAAAACCCGAGTTTGTTTTTCTCGCAGCGGCAAGAGTAGGCGGGATTTTAGCTAATAAAACGTATCGAGCAAATTTCCTCTATGACAATTTGATGATTGCATCCAACGTAATTCATGCTTCTTATGAATCTAAGGTCACGAAACTTCTATTTCTGGGATCGTCTTGTATTTATCCAAAGCTCGCACCGCAACCGCTTAAAGAAGAATATTTATTGACGGGTGAATTGGAGTTGACAAATGAACCTTATGCTATCGCCAAAATTGCGGGTATAAAATTGTGTGAGGCATATCGCGATCAATATGGCGTTAATTTTATCTCGGCGATGCCGACAAATCTTTACGGGCCAAATGACAATTACGATTTACAAACTTCGCACGTTCTTCCGGCACTGATAAAAAAATTCCATCTTGCAAAAGAAAATAATCGACCCTCTGTCGAAATTTGGGGAACCGGCAGCCCATTGCGTGAATTTTTACACGTTGATGACCTCGCTGAGGCCTGCCTGCATCTGATGCAAAATTACGATGACAAACAGTTCATCAACATCGGCTCCGGATCAGACATTTCCATTAAAGATCTCGCTCTGTTGATCAAGCGCCTCGTCGGATTCGAAGGTGAGCTGACCTTCGATCATTCAAAACCGGACGGAACCCCCCGAAAATTAATGGATGTATCTTGCTTAAAATCAGTTGGTTGGGAATATTCTATCGCCCTGGAAGATGGAATTCGCTCTGCCTATTCAGATGCGCTGGAAAAGGGCCTTTTGTTAGAATAATTCGCCTCAGGTTAATTGCTGAAACAATTTGATGCCAAATCGCGTAAATTAGGAGGATTTATGTGCTTTAGAGGTAGTATACTCTTGCTAATTTTTACACTCTCAATCAGTGGGTTCTGCCAACTCTATTTCCCAAACGAAACTTTTTATAATTCTGAGATTGAGCGACAGCGTTTAAGAATGGACAGCAGCATCACTCATTATCAAACCCATTTGAGCATGAAACCCATCATGGAAACAATCGCCTTACGAGATTCGGTACTAAAAGATGAAAGCCAGCAGTATTATTGGATTACTCAAAAAATATTTAAAGAAAATTTTCTCCTTTTTACGAACGGAGACAAATCAAATAAACCGGATTTTTGGTGTTCAGTTGATCCAATTCTCGATTTAGAAGCCGGCAGTGATCTAGCCGAGGATTCTCTACGATTAATGTATTGGAACACCCGTGGGTTAAGGGTACAAGTCCGTTTATTGGATAAGGTCGCTTTTACCTCATACATCTACGAAACACAATCCATTCAACCATATTATTATTCAGACTATGTGAGTGCTCACGGTGAGTTCTATCCGACGGGCGTTCCCGGTAATTACACGCAGCAAAATGGTGTTGTTCCTGGTTACGCCAGAACAAAAGCTTTTAAAACTGATGGTTTTGATTACAGCATGTCCTATGGTAATTTTACTTTCAGACCAAATAAGCATTTCAATATCTCCATGGGTAACGGAAATCATTTTATTGGCAATGGGCATCGATCACTTCTACTGTCTGATTTCACCACTCCTTATCCATTCATAAATTTCAGAACGACCTTCTGGAACGGAAGAATTCAGTACAATGTGATGTACAGCATTCACCAAAATTTATATCGATTACCAGAATTCAGCACTCCCGAAGCAACCTATGAGAAAAAGATCGGGGCTCATCAATATCTTGATGTTTCCATTACCAAGAACTGGCAGCTGGGAATATTTCATGGCTCATTATGGAACCGCGTAGACTCCACGGGAATTGTACAACCAAACTATCTCTTTCTAAATCCGATTATTCTTTCCAATGCTTTCATCAATTCTACCGATCAGGGACGAAATCACATTACGGGTTTCAATACAGTCGTAAGTTTTGGAACAACGGTCTTCTATAGCCAGCTTGTTATGCAAGACGATTTTAGCATGGGGGGATTTCAATTCGGAGTCAAGACCTATGATCTGTTAGTCCCTAATTTAGATGCCGGTATAGAGTATAATCAGGTCCAACAAAACACTTATCTCACAGACGAGGATCGTATGAATTGGTCCAGTAATAATCTTCCGCTGGCTCATCCATTGGTAGCAGGATTTCAGGAATTGATTGCAAGAGTATCATGGAGACACAATCGTTTCTTCATTAATAATCGATTGACATATTCCGCCCAAGATAGAAATGACAATTTCAACATTGGCACCAATATCTTTCAAGCCCAGGGAAGTCTTTCTCTTCCCCAGGGATTTTACCGAAATCATCTGGTATATAATCGCCTGGAGTTGGGGTATCGATTCAACAAACAAAACAACCTGCAATTTTTTATTGGACATGTTTATAGAAACGAGACGAATTACACACTCAAACCAACAACTAATTACGTTTACGCCGGTATCCGGACTCGCCTGAATAATAAGACACAAAACTTTTAAGATGATCGATTATCATTTATTACTAGCCTTATTCACCTCATTTAGTGTAGTCCTTCTGGCTACACCTTCACTTATCAAAGTGGCAAAACTGAAACATTTGGTAGATGAACCGGGTGAGGATCGTAAACTCCATACGCGATCAACTCCAACCATCGGAGGAGTAATTATCTTTAGCGCCTTTATTTTCTCTTGTTTCCTCTGGTTTCCGGATCACGAGCCAAAAGTGATAAAATCCTTGAGTGAATTCATGTATTTAATGGCCAGTCTGATTCTTCTCTTCTTCGTTGGTGTAAAAGATGATATCATAGGAATGTCACCAATGAAAAAGCTGGTTGCACACTTAATGGTGGGGTTCATATTAGTTGTGATGGGAAATATCCGAATTACAAGTTTCCACGGGCTGATGGGAATTGACGTCGTCATCCCGGAATATGGGAGTATTCTGATTTCCATTTTTGTTTACATCGTAATTGTCAACGCGATCAACCTGATTGATGGTGTCGATGGCTTGGCCGCAGGATTGGCCTGCATAGCTTGTTTAGCATTTGGTTTTTGGTTTGGGATGCAAAAGGAACTTCACTGGGCTTTAGTCTCATTTTCTCTTGCCGGAGCTTTACTCGGCTTTTTAGTGTTCAACTTTAGTCCGGCACGAATATTTATGGGAGATTCCGGATCCCTGATCATTGGCGCTGTTGTTAGCGTCCTGGCAATTAAATTAATTGAATCACCTGTTGGTTTACTTCCAAAACAATTTCAACTGGTATCCACACCGGTATTGGCGATGGCTATTTTGTCCTATCCACTCCTGGACACTTTAAGGGTCTTTAGCATACGAACCGCAAGGGGTAAGTCACCACTGAGCGCTGATAAAAATCACCTGCATCACAAAATGTTGCAAAAGGACAAGCGTCACCGAAAGACAGTTATCACCACTTATATATTCACAATAATAATGATAGCATTGGCGCTCTTTTCACAGTTTGAGGAACCCACAATTTCATTCGCAATCTGCCTTACTTTCTCAATATTGTTTGTCATTTACGTTTTCTATATCTATAAAAAGAGAAAGTGAAGAAGAGGAATAAAATCATATTAATTTTCTTGATCCTTGGATTCGGAAACAGTTTTGGTCAAAATGACCCTGAGGCCAAGCCAATCGACACAAACGGAAGGGTCATTCCGCCTCCCTTCAATACTTGGGAAGTTGAACCTTTGGAAATTCACTGGCTTGACAGAATTGATGATTCAGATAAATATATCAATTGGTCCACGGAAAAGGTTCAATATCACAGCTCAATATTGCCGATGATTCCTCACCATACGGGCAAAAATATTGTGCATCATGCGGCGCACGTTCCCCACGGACCTCTTCAACTAACATTTCACCTTAAGAATCGAAATAAAATTGAACTTCCGCTAAACGGCCTCCGCATTTATCCCATTTTCGATCTCGATCTTGGCGTAAATTTGCAATCAGCGGGAGTAAATGGCCTATTCACTCTCGGTGCAGGAGCGGCACTGGATTTTCGCACGAATCACTGGTACTTTACGGCTAAGTTGCTGCCCTACACAACCGATGCGCCCTATGTAGCCGTTTCGATTCAGAAAAATCTGTCAATGGATGTTGGAACCACCAGACCGATTAGTGGCTGGGTATTTCAACGCTCCGAAATAATGGCAGTGTACAGACCTCATCGTTTTTTCTCCTTTATTGGAGGGTACGGAAAGAACTTCTTTGGAGATGGTTATCGCTCATTACTCTTATCCGATAACGCTTCCGCCTACCCCTACTTAAAGGTTGAAACTTCGTTTGGTACAATAAAATATGTCAATCTATACAATGTTTGGAACGATAATTCCATCAATCCAGCGAATAGAGGATTAGACAAAATGAAATTTTCTGCGATGCATTATTTGAGCTGGAATGTTACCAAGGAATTCAACATTAGCGTTTTCGAAACTGTTATATGGCAATACGAGGATTCACTCGTCAATCGAGGCTTTGATTTGAATTATTTAAATCCTGTTGTCTTTTATCGACCGGTAGAGTATGGTCAGGGATCAGCTGATAATGTGCTTTTAGGACTCAATACTTCGGTGAAACTTTATCGCGGGCATTGTATTTATGGACAGATGATTCTTGATGAATTCTTATTGTCTGAACTGAGAGCCAGATCAAGATGGTGGGGAAATAAATTTGGATTCCAGCTTGGGTACAAGACAAATAGTCTGATGAAAAAGCAACTTTATATGCAAACCGAATTTAATGTTGTTCGGCCATTCACGTACGCACATGGGAGTTCCACTTTGAGCTATGGACATTTAAATGCCAGTGTAGCTCATCCTCTTGGTTCAAATTTTTACGAAGTCCTGAACATACTTTCCTATCAAAAAAAGCATGAGGATCCGGCAGAGTCAAAAGGAATGAGAATCACAAATAAGCTGAGCTGGGCCTCCTTTGGAATCGACACTTCTGCAACCAGCTATGGACAAAACATTTTTGCTTCTTATTCAAATCGCGACGGCGAATACGATCACAAAATTATGCAGGGACTGAGAGTGAATGTCTTGAACGAGAATTTAATTCTTGAAGTTCCCATTGTAAAGGCAATTAAGCTCTATGCCAATTTTCGATACAACTATCGTATGTCATGGAATGAGTTTGGTACTGAGCACCAACACTACTTTATATTTGGCCTACGGTCCAGAATTTGGAACAAATACACTGACTACTAAGTACAAAGAAAGTTCTGTGTTTTTAGAATCATTCTAAGGTTAACATCCTCCCTGAATTCACCTTTTTTATTACCTTTGCAGGATAAAATTATCCGGTTTGTTGGCTAAAGAATCAGTAATCGAAAAAGTTGGTTTCACTACAAAAATGAGGGACTACGCGATCTTAATCAAAATGCGATTGTCCGTATTGGTTGTGGTTTCGGCCATTGCAACTTTTTTTCTGGCCGGAGGCTTATTCGGGCTTAATTTTATTTTTCTCATATCAGGCGGATTTTTAATTACAGCTGCATCCAATACTTTTAATCAAATTATTGAACGAGACCTTGATGCCAAAATGGAACGAACAAGAAATCGTCCTGTTGCGGCAGGTCGTATGAGCATCACAGAAGCAACTTTGATCGGAATACTTTGTGGTATTTTGGGAGCCGCACTTCTGTTCAATATTAATTTCCTTGTCGGAGTCCTGGGAGTTTTAGCTTTGGTGATGTATGTGTTTTTATACACTCCCTTAAAGCGTATTTCTTCCTGGGCCGTATTCGTGGGTGCTTTCCCCGGAGCGATTCCGGCAATACTAGGTGTAGTCGCTGCAACCAACGAGTTTGGTTTATTGGCAGGTCTGATGTTTTTGGTTCAGTTTATCTGGCAGTTCCCTCATTTTTGGGCAATTGCATGGATTAAAGATGAGGATTACAAAAAAGGAGGCTTTTCGTTACTTCCCTCTAAAAGTCGAAAAAGTAAAAATTCGGCATTCATTATTATGTTGTATTCTCTCTTTCTTATTCCTGTTAGTCTTCTTCCATGGGTTTTTGAATTTACAGGAACCCTATCACTAATCGTTGCAACTATTGTGGGAATATGGTTCTTTTTGTTGGCCTATAGAGTGTTTATGAATTTAGAAGATAAAGCTGCGAAGATTTTAATGTTTGCATCTTTCATTTACTTGCCTGTCATCCAGTTTCTATACGTATTCGATAAAATTTAGCTTTGGCAAATAGTCTTTTAACACCGGAACAGAACGAAAAGGTTAAAAAAAGCCTACTGCGTTTTTTTATCTTTACCGTATGCATGATTTTCGCCGGTTTAACAAGTGGGTACTTAGTTTCCCAGGGCGACATATTTTGGGTCAGTGTAAGGATGCCCATGGCGTTTCAGTTGAGTACAACCGCCATTTTATTGAGCAGCCTTTTTCTGATCATCGCTCAAAGAGCCCTTAAGAAAAACAAAACCAGCATTTTGAAAATGTCTTTAGGCGTGGCCATGGTGTTGGGTCTTGCGTTCGGATACTTACAATATAAAGGCTGGGGCCAGCTTTTTGACCGTGGTGCTACCTTAAGTGACTTTATTATTAATCACACGGGGCAGTACGGAAAGCACTATAAATTCTACCATCAGCAAAAAGAGATTACCTACGACAACGATCATTTTTACTGGCGATCAGATGAAATTTCACCTGAGCTCAAAGATCAAATGGTTCAATTATGTAAAGAGCTTGAGGCCGGAACAAAGAGTGGCGACAAAAAATATGACCTCACGAATTATGGCAAAGATTTAGTGTTAAAATACCATGGTGAAGTTCTCAGCTATTTTGATCGCAGCTTAAAAATTAATAATGAAGAGTTGGATCCAACCCAAGCGTACGAACTCAGGTACTTTTCTGAGGCTGTTGTCAATGGCCGCGGTGATTTCATGATGGTAGGTGAGTATGGAGTCGACTTCTGGATTTATTATAAGGGGGATCAAATCGAATACGAGAATCGAAAATTTTACCGCAATGGAAAACTGCTCTCCCCAAAATTACAGAACGACTTACAAACCCAGAAAAATACAGCGAGCTCATACGTTTACGCCTTCACTTTTGTCCATCTTTTACACTGGTTTGGTGGGGCTGTAGCCCTTATAGTTATGCTAATCAGAGGGATAGGAAACAAGTACACGGAGGAAAATAATTTAGGGCTCAGACTAGGCTCAACTTACTGGCATTTTTTGGGCATATTGTGGATATATTTATACCTATTTTTAATTTATATTCATTAAACTTGCATAAACAATTTTATTCTTATGG
>CAZCAD010000071.1:0-6571 GCA_964496525.1 uncultured Flavobacteriales bacterium
TTGATTGTTAGTGTTACCTTTTTCATGATAAGGCTACTTACTAATAGAACCGATTGACCTATGAATCGACGTCTCGTCAAAAAAGAGCTTAAAAAGCAGAAGGAGTTTATGGCGGCCTATGAGCCGATCCACGACAACTTCGTGCGCTTTTGCCAGGCTCGGGCGTATAGAGTGATGAGTCACGAAGATTTAATAAGCGAGTCGGTTCTGCGAGCCTTTCAGAGCTGGGATAATATTAAGGAGAAAGACAAATTGCTGTATTATCTCTTTGGAACTGCCAGAAATGTAGTGCTCAACACAATCCGAAAGAAAAAGGAGCTTAGCCTCTCAACTGTGCCGGATGAATCGCGAACAATATCCGTCGACACAAACCAGGGAGAGTTAAGCCTCGAAGTAGAGTTCCTCTACGAACAAATGAACAAACTTTCGGATGTCAAAAAAGAAGCCTTAATTCTTTTCGAAATTTCTGGATTCTCAATTAAAGAGATAGCTGAAATGCAGAACTCTTCGGAAGGCGCAATAAAAGTGATGCTAAGTCGGGCGAGAAAGGAACTTAAAACCTTACTCGAGGATGAACCCAGACAAAGCGAAACACCGCTGGTAGAAACAATGGAGCAATGATGGAAAAGGGAAAGAAAAATATTGATGAGCTGTTTGCCGAGGCGCGCAAATCCAAGATAACGGTTCCGGTTGACAAAGTCGCTAAGACAATTTTAACGGGCGTCGCAATAGGTGCAGCAAGTACTGCAGCAACGGCAGCAGCCGTAACCGGGAAATCGATTCTAACATTATCAACAACATCAATCATGACAGGAACATTGATTACGGCAGCTGTTACCGCCACCACCATAGTGGTCGTGAGCAATAGCAACAATGAAGAAACGACCGTACCAGCAGTTGATGATAAGAATGGCGAATATGTAGCGCCTAATTTGGCTGTGGATGCAATTGATGATGAAACAATTGAATATACGGACATAGCGCAACCAATGGACGTGGAGAATGTGATCGATGATGAGGAATTAGTAATGGTTGAAGAAGATCTTGATCCAATCCCTCCTCAGGATGATGAGGAGAAGGAAAAGGATAAACTTGTTTTATCAAGCAATGATACCAAAGCCGAGTTTGACGAGAAAATTCAGGAGTTAAAGGATAAGGGCTTTAAGGTCAATGTAGGCAAAGTCATTCTGGATAAGAAAAATAGTCGCCTTGATCTAAACTTCGTTTCGACAACCGAAGCTAACACCGTCTGTGGAAATTTGAATTTGAAAGGCGAATTTGAACTAACATTCGAATGGAACAAGAATGGCCGACTTTTATTTACACACAAAGGAAACGGGAATGTAAATTTTGTTGACACCTATGAGACCAATGTAAATGGAAAAAAAACAACAAGGGTGAATACCAATACTACCAAGAGAGGTAGTTCAAGTGCAAGCTCGAGTTCATCTTCTTCGAATTGTTCAACTT
Source organism: uncultured Flavobacteriales bacterium (assembly GCA_964496525.1). Taxonomy (GTDB): domain Bacteria; phylum Bacteroidota; class Bacteroidia; order Flavobacteriales_D; family Crocinitomicaceae; genus JAKSBJ01. The sequence continues at coordinate 1,471 of CAZCAD010000071.1, forward strand.
CAATCGTAACGGACGATGATGGAAATACCACTATTATCAACAATGTAAATGGTGTTCTTGACACCCTGAATATTAACTTAACTGACTTCAACCTTAATTTGGGTAAAACAATGGAGAAGGTGAGGAAACAGCTTGAATGTCAAATGAAAAACCTTGATATTCAATTAGAGAATCTTCACGAGCAGCTCGAAAAAATCGAGTGGATAGATTGCAATGAGAAGAAGAAGAAAGAAAAAATCAAGGAAAGGGAGAAGATCAAAGAAAAAGACGAGAAGGGTGAAAAAAGCGAAAAGGAAGAAAAAGATGGAATTGAAGAAGGAATCAAGATCGACGCACCATTGGAAGTGACGCCTATTGATTCGCCCAAGGATAGAGTTGAAATGCAAAATCCATTTAACCCGAGGAGAATCGGAACAGCTGTTAAAGTGGAAGAGATCCAAAAGGTGAATACAGAATCTGTAGAATAGAATTTACAATTGATATACGGAAAGGCCCCGGCAATATAAGTCAGGGCCTTTTTTTTGGAGCTTACCCTGATGCTTCCTTCGGTGGATCAGGGTCGGGCCTGACTACCGGTTTTACCTGCCGAAGGCATGGCAGGCGGGCTTTCACTTGTGGCCACTGCCTGGGCTCCAACAGATCGTTCAATCCTTAAGTCGAGTGGAGAAATCCGCCTGAAAACAATAAAGCCTCAATCGCTAATTAATTACCTTTGGCCCGAATGTAACGGCATGTTCTTCGTCCTATCCAAAATACTAACCTTCTTTTATCACCCTTTTACCTGGGTGATGGTGGCCTTCGGCATTGCCTATTTCACAAAACGACCTTTTTTGTGCCGGCGATCATTCAGAGTTGGATTATTGGTATTATTAATCTTTTCGAACAACATCATCTTTCTTGAATTTGCAAGAATGTGGGAAGAGGAGGGAACAAAGATTGAAGATGCTGGACACTATGACGTGGCCGTTGTTCTGGGCGGAATGGCTGAATGGGACAATAATCACAAACGACTGAGTATTCGTCGGGGAGGAGATCGAATCTGGCAAGCTATTAATCTGTATCATCTCGGAAAGGTCGATCGAATCATGATCTCAGGAGCAAATGGAGATGTCTTTGATCGAGGACTCGACGAAGCCAATCAATTTAGAGACATCCTGGTCGAAAACGGGATTCCGGATTCAGCTATCCTTGTTGAATCCATATCGCAGAACACACATCAAAACGCTGTTGAAACAAAAAAGGTGCTGGACCAACATCCTGAAATTGAAAGCATCTTACTCGTCACATCGGCCCTTCATATGAAAAGAGCTAAAGCCTGTTTCGAAGCAGCAGGTTTTAAAGGCTTTGATTGTTTCACAACAGATCATTTTACAGGCAAACATCGAGGTTATTCATTCGATCAATATCTTGTTCCTGATATGAGTGTAATGGAGGATTGGAGTAATCTGATACACGAATGGATCGGGTATATGATGTATGCGACGATGAGGTATATCTAGATCGATTTAAGAAGTATGCTCATTTATTTCTGCACAAGCGTTAAATCCGAAAAGATCTTAATATTTTGATAAATAATAGTGGGAGGTAGACCAATTATTCGATCCATCCAAATACCTGTCAAGTCGATAGTACAAGCTGTCCTGGAAGAAATTAAAAGTGACAAGGCTGTATTCATCATCAGCCGCATCCACTTGAGTAGAGTAGCCACCCACACAATTTGAAACTTCCATTTTTTCACTCCTTGTTCCAAGATATTCAATCAAAACTTTGCCCGATTTATACTTTACGATCAGCTTTCCGGAATCGTCGTAAAGTGTGTCTCCATTTTCGTACGTTACTTTATCGCCTTTGTAATTTCCAATGACAGTATAAGAACAATCGACAAATCGATCCTTTTTGCAGGATACTAATGCCAATATCAGCAGTACTGGAAAAATTAACCTCTTCATTTTATACTTCTTGGATCAAAATTAAAAAAACTCATTGAACAGCTCCTTACAGCAGCGCTTTCTTATTAAACAAAACATAACCAAAACTAATCTGAAAATTCAAAGGCTCTAAAATCGAAGTTCCCGGAATATAGTTAACCGTTGCTCGAATTGGTCCGATCAGCGAATGATAAATCAAGGAAGCACTACCCATACCGAATCGTCCGTCGAACAAATCTCCTTCCAAAGGAGTTCCCAAATCATCAAGAATTCGATAAAATGGTTGGAGCAGGTAGGCCTCAATTCTAAAATCGAACTTGTCCTTAAAAGTGAAAATATTGATCAAACCTCCACCCATATATTTGTTTGAGCGGAAGTCATTGTAAAATCCTGTCTGTGAATCCGGAGTCGGTTGGAAAGAATGTGAAACCAGCAAACTGGAGGTGTAATTGCTAAAGAAGGGTTGGAATGAATAAGCAGCCTCGAAATAAATACCGAGTCGATAAGCACCTTTTCGCATAAAGAAGTTTTTGTAAGAAGCCTCAAAACAAACCCAGTTCCTAAACACGTTTGCCTCATCTTTATTTGCCGAAGTTTACCCAGGTACGGTATGTTCAATTCCATGAACAAAGCGGCTTTTAAAGGATATTTTTGATCCGGCCGAAGCCCATTGTTTTCGATTTAACTTGTTGACGGTAAACTCAATTCCCGGCGAATAATAAAGAAAAGAAGTAAAATCCGCCGTATCAAGGTTTGAAAAATCATCTGTCTGGTAATAACGATTCTCATTCGTTCCGTTCGTAAAGTCAATTGTCATTTTTGATCGAGCACTAATCGGCCAATTGTGTCGGAGACTCCAATACATTTCGTTCTGAATTAAATAAGACGGCTTAACATCCTCAAAAAATGTGGCGAAGCTTTTGAAATAATCCCATCGGTTCATAACGAAAACCGGCTCGATATACGAAGTACTTTGACTGGGTAAATAAAATTTAAGACCGGCTTTAACCGATCCATAAAACTTGCCAAAATAAGCATTGCCATAAATCGTTAGTGGTGTTATTCTGAAGTCGGAATAGGAGAGACTCAAGAATCCCGTGTTCACCGGCCTCGAAGAATAATGACCTCCGAATGCCAGACGCAATGGTTTTTTCTTTCGAATAAATACTGTCATTTTATAGGTCGAATCACTGTTTTCATCTATTGTTGGAAACATTGTCTGCACCTGCTCGCTTTGAAATAAATGAAGATAACGCCGCTTCATTTCGTCATAGCTGATAACCTCCACCTTCTTTTTCTTGATCAATTTTTTTTGGAAATAACGACGCTCGTCTTCTTTCACCCCCAATATCTCGAGATCTGAAATCATTAACGCTTTTTGTTTGGAGCGATAAATCTTCCGTGCTTTTGCTCTTTCTTCTTTCGAAATGCGCTGACTCACATACCATTTAATCGAATCCATTCTTGCCAGAGTAGCTTGATATCCGATCTCGATGGCCTCGGCTATCTTTTCGAATTCAAAGGTTCCGATTTCATCTCCTAAATCCGGCTCGATAATAATTCCTTCAGCACATGGAAGCGTATAATCTGTGTGTGTTGAGAACATATTGCGAACTTGAGACATAAGGTCATCGTTTGTTGGAGGCGGTTCATTAAAAGAGACATTTGAGCCTATAATAAAATCGGGGTCAAACTCATTGTACATCTCACTGGCGGGAAAGTTGTTGTAAAGACCACCATCAAAAAGCAGCCTGCCATCTATTTCTATTGGACTCAGGAAAAAGGGATAAGTCAATGAGGCTCTAACAACCTGATTGAGATGGCCTGATCTGAAACAGACGGATTCTTTTGTTGCAATATCCGAGGCAACACAACGAAATCCAACAAATAGACTGTCAAAATTCTGTTCTGAACGTTGAGGATTCATCCCGAGAAGATTTACCATGGCCAAATCCAGAAAAGTCGGGTTGAGAAGATTAGTAGGCAGCAATTTTTTTACCAGGGAATCCTTTGCAAAACGATATGAGACGAGTTCTGCATCTTCATCGCGCTGTTGGATATAGTATTTGTCCTTTTCCTCCAACTCACCGCTGGACATCAACTGAAATTGATCACTCAGTGCAAGGAACTCAATCTCACGAGGAGAAAGCCCGGAGGCATACATCGCTCCAACCAACGCTCCGGCTGAGGTTCCGGTTATGTAATCAATGGGAATGTCGTGCTCTTCCAGTGCTTTTAAAACGCCAATATGTGCAAATCCACTCGCTCCACCACCACTAAATACGATACCAACTCGTTGAGCATAGCACGCCAACGAGCAAAGAAAAAAAGCGACATATATCAACAGTTTTTTCATTGCAGGCACAGAGAAAAAGTTGCTCCCTGATATTTGCAATAAAATACGTAAAACTGGCGTAATGGTTAGTCAAATCCTATATTTGCTGCAAATTAAACCAATGAAACTCGTTGCGAAGACCTTATATGGGCTTGAAGAGGTACTGAAGACAGAAATTGTTGCCTTAGGTGGAAAAAAAGTGAAATGTGGCAACCGAGTCGTTACATTTGAAGGTGATAAAAGTTTGATGTACGAAACTAATCTATGGCTTCGGACCGCGATTTCTATTCTGCTTCCTTTACGAACTTTTCGTTTTAGAAATCAAGATGACTTAAAACGAACATTTTCCAATATTAATTTTAAGGAATTCATGACGGCGAATAATTCTTTTGCGGTTAAAGGTGCCGTTCACGCTAAAGAATTTAAGTATTCAAAATACCCAATGCTCTTATTGAAGGATGCAATTGCAGATTTTTTTAGGGAAACGCAGGGAAAGAGACCCAGTGTTGACCTTGAAAAACCTGACATTCTTTTCGACCTGTACATTCAAGAACAAGAATGCGTTTTATCACTAAACAGCTCAGGAGCACCACTGTTTCAAAGAGGCTATCGAAAAGAAACAGGTGAAGCACCTTTAAATGAGGTGGTTGCTGCCGGACTCTTGTATTTATCGGGATGGAAGGGAGACAGTAATCTTATCGATCCATTTTGCGGATCAGGTACCATTCCGATAGAAGCAGCATTAATTGCCAATAATATTCCGCCAAATATTGCACGAAAAAAATATGCTTTTCAAAACTGGATGGACTATGATCAACAGATGTGGGAAGAAGTCTAT
>CAZCAD010000071.1:6581-10157 GCA_964496525.1 uncultured Flavobacteriales bacterium
AAAGCTCCGAAGCAGCCTAATCGAAAACTGGGCCTTAAGATTATTGGCTCCGATTTTGATGGTGATATGATAATCAAAGCCAGAAAAAATGTAAAAGCTCTTCCTTTAGGAAAGACCCTGAGTTTTGAAGCCAAGGATTTTAGGGACCAAAGAAGACCGGAAGGAAAGGGAGTCCTTATTTCCAATCCTCCTTATGGTGAGCGAATGGAATTGGAAGAAACGGGAGAGCTTTACAAAGAAATTGGAGATTTTTTTAAGCATGAAATGGCAGGGTATGACTGTTGGTTGCTAAGTTCAAACGTCGGAGCACTGAAAAGAGTCGAATTGCAACCTTCGGCAAAGTTTCAAGTGTATAATGGAGCGCTCAGTTGCGATTTCAGAAAATACACGATATTTGAAGGAAGCCTTAAAGAGCATAAATACAAGTATTCGAATGAAAGAAGAATTCCAAAACGAAAAGACGGTAAAAAACAATTAAAGTGAAAATATTATTTACATGTACTATTCTAATCGCGCTGAACGGATATGCCCAGGAGAATCCTCGCCCCCTTGAAGGACCGGTGAAAGAAGTGGTTGAAAAATTCTATACCGGTGGTGAAAAGCAGGTCTTCAGCCGAAAGGTGGAATATTTTTATAATAAAAATGGCAAGCAGATTTCTCGATTCGAGTATAAGAAATTTATTGAAGCGGATTATTCAGAGATAAGAAATGATCGGGAAGAACATGCGAACGACGAAGTATTCAATTTGGTTTATGTAAATGATTTTGATGAAGAAGGACGTTTAACGCGAAAGTTCAGAAATGAACGAATTGCTTCAAATGACAAAGATTATTTGTTTTACCAGGACGAAAATGGTAACGATACATTAATGGAGATATGGAATTTGGTGGGTTATTTATTAGAAACTTGTACTTATAAGCACGATGAGAAAGGCAATGTGGTCGCCTGGAAGGGTTGGGACGCCAAACGCGAAATAACCTCGACTGTTGGAAAAGCCTCATTCACCTACTATGATGATGGTAGCATTAAAGAAAAAGTGCTTGACAGTGTCACCGCAAAAAAAGCTTTTCCTGTTACGACCTTTAAATATTCACAGGACGGTCAGTTGCTGGAAGAGTACCATTTGAACAGTTCCAGGAAAAAAGTCTATCATCACAAGGCTGAACTGCAAGATGGGAAACTCAAGCGATTCATTAAATACAAAGACGGCAGGGAAAATGTCATTTACACTTATAACCTACTTGGGCAGGAATTAACGATGGCAAAATACAAGGTCGGGATGACTGAACCCGTCTTTGTTCGATCCTATGAATACAACACCCAGGGAAACCTTTCGCATATGGAAATGCTGCAAACCCAGGGAGCGATTAAAATTGAATGGGGATTTGAGTATGAATATGATGAACACAACAATTGGGTGAGTCGAAGAGAATCCGAAAATGACAGGGAGTTTCGCGTTACTCTTCGTGAGATACAGTATTACCGGTGATCTCACTTTCTAAATACGTACGTCAGAGACTTATACAGGAATTATCTTTTGAAACCTCAAGAAGTCTGGGTGCAGGGGGGCAGCATGCTAACAAAACAGAAAGCCGTGTTACTCTTGTATTCGATTTAACAGTATCTCGGGTCTTAAGCTACGCCCAAAAGGAGCGACTTCAAACTGTCCTTAAATCGCGCATAAACGACGGGATTTTAAGATTGAGTTCAGAAGCCGAACGATCTCAACACCGAAACAAAGGTATCGTGATTAAACAGTTTTTCACGCTTTTGTCGAATTCCCTGATTGAGAGAAAGAAGCGAATTCCAACGACGATTTCTAAATCAAAAAAGGAATCTCGCCTTGTCAAAAAGAAGCGACATCAAGACAAAAAGAATTTAAGAAAGAAAATTCAGAAGGAAGATTTTTGATAGAGGTTCCCTAGAGTTTTCTAACCAACCATTTTCTCCAAATCCATCCATAGATTGTCATTTGGAACCGGGGCGATAATTACCATTGGTTGTTTCTGCACGGGATGAATGAACTGAACTTTTCGGGCGTGCAGATGAATAGATCCGTCTTTATTCGATCTCTTGGCTCCATATTTTAGGTCACCTTTTATTTTGCAATCGATTTCGCTTAGCTGAGCTCTGATTTGATGATGCCGACCCGTACTTGGTTCAATCTCAAGTAGAAAATAATTATCTGATCTGCCAATAAGTTGGTACGCTAACTCAGCTCTTTTTGCTCCTGCCCGATTTGCCTCGACTATATAACTCTTGTTTTGTTTTTCATTTTTCAGGAGGTAATTATCACAGATACCTTTTTCCATTTTAGGTACTTTCTCTGTCACGGCCCAATAAGTTTTTTGAACTTCCTTTTTTTGAAAGAGGGCATTCATTCGAGTCAGTGCTTTGGAGGTACGGGCAAAAATCACAATACCTGAAGTCGGTCGATCCAATCGATGAACGGTTCCGAGGAACACCGCTCCGGCTTTCTTGTACTTTTTTTTGATGTAGGATTTGACCTTATCGCTCAGGGGCTCATCTCCGGTTTTATCGCCTTGTACCAGATCTCCTGCCATTTTATTTATGACGATGAGGTGATTATCCTCATAAAGAACATCAATCGACATTTCGATTAGTATTGCTCGTCTTCGTTTGGAAAATCTCCTGAGCGTACGTCCTGTATGTAATTCTGGAAAGCACCATCCATTTCATTGTAGAGATTGTGATATTTCCGCAAGAACCGGGGATTAAACTCATTATTGATTCCGAGCATATCGTGCGAAACTAAAACCTGGCCATCACAGCCATTTCCTGCTCCGATACCGATAACGGGAATTTTCAGAGTTTCAGCGACCTTTGTTGCCAGAGCTGCTGGGATTTTTTCAAGAATGATCGCAAAGCAACCGGATTTCTCCAGCAAAACGGCATCGTCCAACAACTGGTCAGCTTCATCCTTTTCCTGAGCGCGAACCACATAAGTTCCGAACTTATAAATGGACTGCGGTGTAAGTCCCAAATGACCCATAACCGGAATTCCAGCTGATAAAATCCGCTCAACTGACTCGATAATTTCAGTGCCACCCTCCAACTTAACGGCATGTCCACCGGATTCCTTCATAATTCGAATAGACGAATTCAAGGCTTCTATCGAATTTCCCTGATACGACCCGAAAGGAAGGTCTATAACCACCAGGGCCCTGTCACTTGCACGTACAACTGACGAAGCATGATAAATCATTTCATTCAAAGTAATCGGCAAAGTTGTCTCGTGGCCTGCCATGACGTTGGAGGCTGAATCTCCGACTAAAATAATATCAATACCCGCCTTATCCAGAATTTTAGCCATGGAATAATCATAGCCGGTCAGCATTGCAATTTTCTCATTTTGCTGCTTCATTTCCAGCAAGACGTGAGTCGTTATCTTTTTTACTTCCTTATGTACAGACATGGCTGTTTATATTGGATTGCAAAGATAGTGATTTGGGATAGATGACCGAAGACGGAAAGCCACTTCGGTCTTCCGTCATTTTCCCACTGGTTCTCGTCTGCGACGAGGACCTATTTTATCCAGCGTCTGTGACGCTGAA
>CAZCAD010000072.1:0-7148 GCA_964496525.1 uncultured Flavobacteriales bacterium
AAACTGACTTAGCTCTAATCATGGAAATCCTTAAAACCAAGTCAGAATGAAAAGTATATTGATATTATTTATTCTTGTTTTATCATTCCATACAGCTTCGTACGCCGACCATTTAGCTGGAGGGCATTTTGAATATGAACATTTAGGAGGTAACGATTATTTAATTCGATTTATCTTAATTCGAGATTGCCAAGGAACTACAGTAGTGGCTCCTAGTTTGTATCGAGAATCTGTGGGCTGCGGCTCGCCATGTCAATTCATGGAAAGTATGACCCTTATTTCCTCTGAAAACATCGATTATGGATGTGGAACCATTTGTGGAAATCCTAACTCTTACGAAAAATATGTTTTTGAGAGCATACAGACCTTGCCTTTTGAATGTGCTGATTGGAAATTTAATGTTCGTATTGGTCTTCGTAACAACGTTACTTTTATGCCGCCTCCTGCCGATTTTTATCACAACTTTATTCTCCTAAATAATGTTGGAGGAATCAGTAATGATTCGCCCGTATTTGGGGAGCCTACTATTATGTTAGGTTGTGATGGACAATTTACCTATTTTCTCAATGAATTCACTGATGCTGAATCAGATGAAATTACGTTTCAAATTACTAGTCCTCTAATCGATGACGGCGGTGTAACTGATTGTACTCCGCTTCTTGGAACTTATACTGGAGGCGCATCAGCCGCAAATCCTTTTCCTTCGACGGCAGGGTTCACAGTTGAACCTACAACCGGAGGAGTTGGTTTTACTCCTTCAACTAGCGGAACCTCATATTTTGCAGTCAGAATTCAGGAATTTCGAGCAGGGGTCTTAATATCGGAACTGAACAGGGATGGGCAAATAATCATAGAATCCAGTTGTTCCAGCGAGGGTAATATTTCTTTCGGGGATTGGATTGGAGGCATTGGAAAGAGTATTGATGCTGATTGGGCAGTGAACGATTGTTTTGAATTTGTTGTGGCCGCTTCTGGGCTAGGCGAAGTGGAATACGTGGATCTTGTAGGATTACCCACGGGATTTAACTCTTCAGTCTCGGGATTGGGTACTGAAGAGGCAACTGTGCAAATATGCTTGGATTTCTCAGAAATCCCTATTGACTGCGATGGTCAAGAAATAAAAATAAATGCAGTCGCGTCATCATCTACGTGTGTTTTCGATGGATCTGAGAGTGCAGAATATACGATCAATATAGATGGTACTGACTACTGTCCTGAATATCGGTTTTTTACAAAGCGTGGCAATACATCTCCTCTTTTACCGTTACCAATTTATGCTCAAGCCAGCTTGGAAATCTTCATAGGAGATTTGATGCCAGGGTTTGCCAGTATACCTGCACCCGATCAAGGCCCCGTGGAAGGAACTGGCACACATACATTTGAAGCCCCTTTGATAACTATATCATGTACAAGTGGCGGAACTGATTGCGTTGTTTTTGCCCCTAGCGGAGGAGGCGTTATCACGTTTATTGAGGGCAGTCCTCTTTGTAGTCCCGATTGTCCACCTGTACCTTTAATCGTTGAGGTCGACGAGATATTTGAATGTGATAACGAACGAATCGAAGCCACTGTTTTAGATGGGGTTGAACCGATCTCCTATGCTTGGTTTGACGGCGATGGCTTACTTATAGGAACTGAAAGTGTTGTGGATGTGCACGATCTTGTCAAGGATGAAACATGGGACCCTGGAATTGATTACAGCTTATTTATAGAAGATTTGTCAGGTTCAATATTTGAATTAGATGGGACACTAAGAGGGACAAAAAAGTTTTATGAGCCAATTATCGATAATATGCTCCCTTTCCCTCCGTCATTGGAAGAATTCATCTGGGACGACCCTATTTTTGGATTTGGAGGATGTCCGCAGGACTCTCCTGATGGACAGGTTTACTTGTATGGTGCAAATATTGGAATTGTTTCAGATCCGGCAATTGCTCCGTTTTTCTATTTTGATGAAACCGAGACTCCGCCCTTCTATAGCGCGACGTATATGGAATTTAGGGTTTTCAATACGGACGGGTTGATAATAAATGAGATTATAATCGACCTAGAAAATACTGATGATTGGTCAATTGACGACAAGGAAATATACTGGGATGGTACTTCTTTCAATTCAGGTGATCCTGACGATTGTCACGGAAGTGATGTCTATCAAGTGACGTTAATTGCTGAGAACTGTTACCCAGTTCCCCATTGTGAGCAAATTGCCCCAACAATGCTCGCCTGCTACTTTGATGATTGGACGGACTCAATAGTCTTCACGAAGGGACCTGAAGGAACTACGCAGTACAGTCAGTCAGATTTAGTCATTGACATTAGACCAGATTTGGAAAATAGAAGACTTGGGATGGAATCACATGTAGCTCTGTATCCTAACCCATCAAACAATATCATTCAAGTTGAAGGATATGGAGTTGAAGTTTTGTACTTATACATTTATGATGATGCAGGAAAATTAGTTCTAGAACCAGGCTCAAATTCAATTATCGATGTTAAACCTATTGAACGAGGTAGTTATTATGTCAAGATAATTACATCCGAAGGTGTAGAGACTAAAAAGTTAATTGTTCAGTAATTTGATTAAACTTTGAAAATTTTGATTTTAAAATGTTGCGCTCTCTTCTATTAATTATTATTTGGTTGAGCGCTTCAGCAACAATTGCGCAGGAGAAGCGGATTAAACTAGGCGCTCAGTTAACCCCAGGATTAAGTATAGGATTTGTAAATAAAACAGATTCTAATAGCACTTATTTTGGCTCTGCTACTTCTGCTCGGTTGTCTTATAGTTTAGGATTTGGCCTTGACATTAGTTTTAATCCGGGTTGGGGAATGTTTAGCGGCCTTAATTTCCAGCAGGTAGGAGACAAAAGTGAGATATTTCCTCCTGATACCTCTAGAGGTTTAATCCACAGCCGGTACTATAAAAGCAGTTCATATTCCTTAGAGGTTCCTCTGGAGATATATCGAAACTTTGGAGAATCATGGTTCGCTTGTCTTGGATCAAGTTTTCTATTTAATTTTTATGATGAGGTGAGAATAATCAGCGGGGGATCGAAAGGATTGAAGTTGAATAGCGAAGAATATAGGGGTACTAGGTTATGCGGAAGCATCAACCTGGGGTTTGGATACCAAAGAATATTGAGGAGAGGTACGATTAGGATTTATCCGTATTCACAACTTGGGTTTATTGAACCTATGAATAGCTTTTCAATTTTTGACTTTCTTCCGAGAAGAAAATATTATTCGATAGGTTTAAAATTTACGTACATGATTTAGGGGCGTACCTGTATAGTTTACAACTATTTTTGATTGGAAACGTTTATATAGTGTGGCGTTGAATATAAGAGCAATACTACTGTTAATTACATTTTCGCTTATGTTGAAAGCGGGATACGGACAGTCCGCTATATTTAACGGTGACTTCGAAAGTTATACGGCCTTACCAAGCGCATCAGGTGAAATTGATAAAGTTCAACTTTGGGATGGCTTAGAGTATTCGCCAGATTTTTACCACAGTTCATCATTCGGCCCAGTTTACCCAGAATTCGGCGGGACATATTCGGGAAATTGCATGATCGGGCTTGGGACCGATGGACAGGATCCAGGAGGTGCAGAATGTATTGGTCAAGATATATCAGCAAATCCGATATTAGCTAGTGCGGTTTGTTCAGTTGGTGCTTACGCAAAAGAAGACACTTGGTATCTTGGGAGTTGTACAACATTAGAGTTATATGGATTCTCCAACCCTCAAACGCCATTGACTGGCATGAATCATATTAGTGACTGGCCTGGTGCTGTTTTACTTTGGTCGTCAGAATTGGTTGATGATACTTTATGGCAAAAATATGAAGGAACATTCGTCTCACCTTCCAAGTTCGAATACATCGTTTATTCACTGTCGAGTACCCCTTCGTGTGATCAATACGTTTATTTAGATTCCGTATTTTTAAGTGTTAATGGATTAGGGTATGAACAATTAATTAATTCCAGATTTCAGATATATCCTAATCCTGCAAAGGATTTGGTGACGATCCGCTCTAGTTCCGATCTCAGCGGAACTGAAATAGCAATTTACGATTTGACCGGTAGCTTAGTTTATTCGAAAATGAGCGGATGGACGAACCCTGTGAATATAGACCTCTCAGATTTCAGTTCAGGAACCTATCTTGTTCAGCTTTCTTCTGCGAAAGGAGTGCGAACGGAGAAGCTTATTATCAGGTAGGGGTGAGGTGAGGTGATGACATTGTCAGAACGATCTCGTGGATTTGAAATCCGGGAGAGCTAAGTTAGCGGATAATTCTGACACAACCAATCACTGTGAAAAGGATTGAACGGAAAAAGAAAAAAGGGTTTCAAAGGCATGCCCTTCGCTACCGCACGAGTTCTTTCCCTCTGCTGGTGTAATCACGAGCGTGACTATAAAGCACTATGGGATTAATATGTTTGAGCTTGACAACTGTTCAGGAGGAAATAATAATGTTGTCAATAACATTTTGACCCGTGGCGACCTTCTAGTTAATTATCCATTTGGCCCGGTAACTTTGCCTCTTGCGGAGAGAAAATTAGCAGTTGTTCCGGTGCTTTCGGCTTTTCAGATACCGCTGGCAATGTGGCCTAATTCTGCGATTTTTGATTTGGGTATCAGAAAAAAACTAAAAATGGAACCTTTAGATTAACCCCTTTCGGACAGTTTAACTTCATTGAACCCATGGAAAGCTTTGGCGTTTTTGATTATCTCCCTCACCGCAAGTATGCAGCTTTTGGCGTCCAAATCTCGTATTTATTTCAGTAGCTTCATGATAGAAGCAGATAAGTGATGAGGTCAGTTGTGAAGATATCATTGTTATTTTTCATCGTAGGCATGAATTCGACTTCTTTTTCACAGAATAGACTCGGAATTCAAGTAACTCCCGGTTGGAGCCAATCCTTTGTTCCGAAGTCCGATTCTAATAGTTTTGCTTTCGGGGGTCCGATACTGGGAGCATTTTCGATTTCAGCCGGTATAGTAGGGGAAAGAATAATTAACGAAAATTGGTTTTTTCAAACGGGGGTTCATTATTACCTAACTGGGGATAGAAGTTCTGTAATGCTGGCTGATACCTCAAGAAGCATACCAGATAGATATTACACTGCCAGAATTCAAAGCCTTGAAATTCCAGTTAATTTTTCCCGGAAATTGGTCAAGAATATATATATCCTCGCTGGGTGTAGTTTTATTGTAAATATAAATTCCTATCAAAGAAGGACTTTCGGCATGACTAGTACTAGTTCTGGATACACCAGTAGAATAGATAAAAACAAATATGATTTGAAAAGAATAGGCTTATTGGGAAATTTCGGAATTCTGTACCGCCTGTTATTAAAGAAACGGATTTTCTCAATTCAGCCTACTTTTCAGTATAACTTTGTAGCTCCAGTAATAAACTTGAAGACAATTGACTACCTGCCAGGAAGAACTTATGCATCTTTTGGATTAAGAATTTCGTATTTATTCTAGAAGTATGTTGAGTCTATGATCGCACCACCGGCGTAAGCGTCTCGTACCAAACAAAACAACTCGATCTTACTCATCTTGGCTACCTGATGTGCTGCACCATCTCGAAGTATGTGACGATTTACTAGCGTGACTGACCCGTCGGTGGGTCTTCAGATTTCTTTTCTTCATCCTCATTTATAGCCTGGGAAACTAAATAAGCTATCAGAACAATTAACAGTAAAACAAGAAATAGCTTACGATCCCGATAAAGTGGCTTCTTTGGTCGCTTCACCAGCCTGTCATACTCATGTCGTAAACGTCTATAATTCTTGTACTTAGCAATCGTTTCTGCGGACGGGAGCTTGACTTCTTTCGTTCTATTTATTTTATACTTTCTCACTTGTCCGACGTAGTTTTAACGGAGTCGGATTGACCCCCTGTAATCCCCCAACCTTTTTTTAGTTTATCCAAAATGCGGTAAAGTCTCATTTTGGCGTTGGCCTCTGTAATATCATAAAATTCGGCAATTTCTCTAAACGAATACTGCATGAAAAATCGAAGTTCGATAATTTCAACATATTCTGGCTTGATAGAATTTAAAATCTCTATCAATTTTTCCTGCTCATCCTCGTTCTCAATACCGCTAATTTCAATTTCTCCCATCAGGTCCTGAACATGTTTTTCCTGAATTTCAACCGAGAACATTTTTTTTTGTTTTCTGAAATAAAGATTCACTTCATTAGACGCGATTCGATATAACCAGGCCGTAAAAGGTACTCCTCTATCCTCGTACTTATGAATATTAAACATCGCTTTCAGCATTGCATCCTGGCAAATATCTCCGGCAGCAGCCTCGTCCCAAACACGCTTATACACGAAAAGATAGATGGGCTGGAAGTACTTGTCATACAAAGCCGCAAAGGCATCTCTATTCTTTTGCGCATCAGCAACGAGTTGCTTGTCGTCAACAATATGTTTGGTTTTCTTTTCTTGCAACGTAATTGGTTCGTATTCTTAAAATCCAAATCGAGAGATAAGTAACGCTCAGTGCTCTAAGTGTTTTGTCAAACATTCAATGACATCGATAATAGATAGATAGGTATTTGATTTGATTTCGTCAAATTCATCAGCCTTAAAAAATCTAACTTCCGTTATTCCTTCTTCTATTTGTGGATTCAACTCCATGCCCGAATTGTCGTACTGCATACAATACCAATATGTCTTTTTCAGGACTAAATTCCCCTTATGCTCGTATGTATGCCAGGTATCCGTTAAATGAAAAATGATTTCAGGAGCCACTAATCCGCACTCCTCTTCCACTTCTCTTACAGCAGCTGTTGTGGGTGCCTCTCCTTCCTTTAATTTGCCTTTTGGAATATCCCACAATCCATGACGTTTGATAAATAGGAAACCCTGTGGTCCTTCTACCACACCACCTGCTGCCCGGATGAATTCATGGCCCGAATACTCCTCTAACAATTCATGCTCTTTCTCTATTTCATGAAGATGAGGAACGTTATCGATAAAAACTTTATACATTTGTCGCCGATGATTTTGAACAAAGATAAAGCCCTAAAAGTAGCAGAATTTTTGCTTCAAATTAAAGCAATTGAGTTAAGTCCGGAAGATCCTTTTACATGGGCGAGTGGATGGAAGTCTCCAATATATTGCG
>CAZCAD010000072.1:7197-10107 GCA_964496525.1 uncultured Flavobacteriales bacterium
TTGCAGAACAGATTCTAAGCCAATATCCAAATGTCGAAGTTCTCGTTGGAGTCGCCACGGGTGGAATTGCAATTGGGGCCTTAGTGGCAGAAGAAATGGGATTACCTTTTATTTATGTTCGATCATCCGCAAAAACTCATGGCTTGGGAAATCAAATTGAAGGTGTCTTTGAAATAGGCCAAAACGTGGTAGTGATCGAAGATCTTATTTCAACGGGTGGTTCTAGTTTGAAAGCCGTTAAAGCCTTGCGCAAAGCTGATTTGAAAGTCCTGGGATTAGCTGCTATATTTACCTACGGATTTACCGTTGCGGTGCAGAATTTTAAGAAAGCGGATTGTGAATTTATTACGCTCTCCGATTACGAACACATGATCAAACAAGCCGTTGCATCAAATTATGTATCCGAAGATGTGCTCGAATCACTAAGGGATTGGAAGAATAACCCTGAAAGCTGGGAAAACAATAAATGAATTAGAAAACGCTATGTCCTCGAATACGATCATAGAAAGCACAAGAGTCAATCTAAAATCTTCTCCGGAAGAAGTGTTTAAGTTTCTTGAAGATTTTAATAATATGAAGCAGCTCCTCCCGAAAGATAAAATTTCGGATTGGAAATCAAACTTTGATAGCTGCTCCTTTAAAATTCAGAATGCGGCCACAATTCCGCTCGACAAGGAATCCGTTGAAGCCAATACCAGAATAAATATTATTGGAGGAGAAAAGGCCCCGTTTAAGTTTACCCTGGTAGCTCATATCAATGAAACAGCGGACGGCTGTGAAGCCTACCTCGTTTTTGACGGAGATATCAATCCATTTTTAAAAATGATGGTTGTTAAGCCACTGACCAATCTGTTTAATTTTATGGCCGAGAGACTCGATCGAAAGTTTGGCTAAGGGTCTGTTAAGAAATAAAGTTTACAGAATAGGCGAAGTTATTTTGTTTGCTAAGAAGGCGAAAAAACACAGGCATAGCAACGCTATGGCGAGTATTTTCAACCAGCCTGTCCGGTTTACCTGCCGAAGGTTTACGTGCCGAAGGCATGCATGGCAGGCGCAATTAGGGGACAAAAGAGCGAGCCTAAATGTATTAGTTATTTCTTAACAGACCCTAATAGAGATTATAACATCTCAATTTCGCCCATTTGATATTTTCTTTGACCCTTATCCTTTTGAACCACTAAAAGCCCCTCGTCGTCAATGCCGCTGATGGTTCCCGTAAATTCTCCCTCAGAATCCCGGAATAAAGATGTGTCATCCTTTTTGTAAAGCTCATCCAGGTACAGACTTTTCAAATGTTCAAAGTCTCCCAGCATTAACAGATCAAAATAAAAATCCAGACTGAAGAAAAGATTCTCAGCCACTGCTTCTAAATTCAAATCCACCGGCAAAAAGTTTCTGATGGATCCTGCCACTGGCTCATTTGGAAAACTGACTTGATTCACGTTCAAACCAATTCCTATAATCGAACTGTGGATCACAGAACCTTTAATTTGATTTTCAATTAAAATCCCCGCTATTTTCTTGTCTTTATAAATAATATCATTCGGCCATTTAATCCTGGCATCAAGAAGTGACAGATCAATTAATTGCTTATGAATCGCTAAAGACGAGATGACATTTAAGTAAAAGGAGTACCGGACATTCAGATCAGGATAGACGATGGTAGATTGCAAAAGATTGTCATTTGTGTCACTTTGCCATACACTGCCGCGCTGTCCCCTACCGGCTGTCTGTCTTTTTGTCAGAATCGTAGTGCCATTTTCAACTTTTTGAGATTTAATCAGCTTGGCAGCAAAGTTGTTGGTAGAATCTACAGAGTTTAAATGAATCAGATTGCGCTGTAATCTTTTATAATTCATGCAAGCAAATGTGCTGATTTTCTGATGGAAAAGAAAAGAAAAAGCTTAGTTTTGTGAACCAAATGGAATTATATGCTGAAATCCGTTGAGGAAAAAGAAGAAGTAGCAACTGAAATACTCGTCGATTCTATCATAGATGGAATACAAGACATAAAGGGTAAAGACATTGTTATTCTTGACCTCACAGTGCTGCCAAATGCGGTGACAGAATATTTCATTATTTGCAGTGGTGATTCGAGTACTCAGGTAGATGGGATTTGTAATTCAGTCCTTAAAAAAACGACTGAAGAACTAAAAGAAAAACCCTGGCATAAAGAAGGGCTTAAAAATTCAGAGTGGATTTTGCTTGATTATGTAAATGTGGTGGTTCACATTTTTTACCGTGAAATTAGAACGTTTTACAATTTGGAAGATCTCTGGGCGGATGCCGGGAGAAAAGACGTTCCAAACTTAGATTAGGTTATGGCAAATGAACCAGGAAAGAAGAAGGGAATTAATGCATATTGGATATATGCAGTCATCGCTGTATTGCTTATCAGCTTCAACTTATTTTCACTTAAAGGAAAGTCAGTCGAAATAGAGGCTGACGATTTTTACGAGTTGGCGAGAAAAGGATATGTTGAGCGATTGACTGTAATTAAGAATGAGGAGATAGCCGAAGTTTATCTAAAGCAAGATATGCTTGATTTGGTCAAAGAAATAGATGAGAAATATGAGCCTCTAAAAAAGAAAGAGGGATTTGCGGGACGAACACATGACCTTGAATTTATTACTCCGCCGATAGAGTCATTCAATGATGATTTGAAAGAACTAAGAGCAGAACTTAAAGAAATGGGGGATGACTATGACTTTCCGGTGAAGCAAGATACAAGGACCGATTGGGCCGGAGGTGTTTTGAGTTGGTTATTATTTCCGGTCATCCTGATTGTATTCTGGATTTTCATTATGCGACGTATGTCAGGTGGAGGCGGCGGAGGCGGCGGAGGTGGAAACATATTCAACATTGGGAAATCGAAAGCAAAGATTTTTGAAAAAGGAAAAGGGACCGATA
>CAZCAD010000073.1:0-10097 GCA_964496525.1 uncultured Flavobacteriales bacterium
GTTTGAACAGCCCGGGAATTTTTTTAACAGGGGGATACAATTTTCAAGAACGGATGCGTCAAAAAAAGAATTTTGGTTTGAATAAACGAGATGATGAAAATCACTATTCCGATCATTCAATTATCACTGAAATAATATTCACAGCGAAAGAAGTAAGCGATGTGCCTTTAATTGCCAGGGTCTATCCCGTAATCGCTTGTCGCTTCTCCTATATTTACCGTCCGGGAATAAAATGGGGATTTGAAACATCTACGGATCTAACCTATAATGGCGCCAATCAGCATTTCTATCCGGGAACTGATTACAGTTTCTTTGAAACGATTCAGCTTGGAATTTATGGTGGTGGTATCGCCTATTTTCATAAATCGGCTGTTGTTTTAGGTGGTGGTCTCTATCTGGTCGATGAAATTAATGTTTCCGGACGAATCTACAACAGGCTTGGGTTTCAGCATTACTTCTCAGATAGATTATACATCTCCTTTGCGATAAAAGCCAATTTTGCCAAGGCAGAATATTTTGAATTCGGGCTCGGATATAAATTCATTCGAAGTGAATAAAGTTGCTTTCTGTGCAATATCGATCCTAATTATTACAATTGCAGCCTGTAAAAAATCTGATCAAAGAAGGTGTCTAAAGTCCATCGGAGAACCTGATAGCCTGGTATACTTAATCGATAATGTTTACAAATTTGATCTTGGTAATAAAATCCGATACAAACTTTATCAAGACAGTAGCAATCAAATTATCGTCCGTGGTGGAAAAAATATGATTTCATTTATTGAGGTTGTCCAAACTGATTCAACTGTCAGCGTAACCAATAAAAACAGATGCAATTTCTTACGAAATAAAGACGAATTTATCGAAGTGGAAATTCATTCTGAAGATTACACGAAAATTCAATGCGACCCCACAGATTCTTTGATTTTTGTCGATACGATAAAAACGATTTATTTGGATATCAGAATAGACAATGGGGGAGGTTTTATGGATCTTCCCCTGATCGTCGATAAATTTCGTTTGGATATAACGGGTGGTGTTACCCATTTTAAGCTGGGAGGTGAAGTATCCGGCGTCAGTGAAATTTTTGTGAAAATCCTGGCATACGGTGATGCCAGAAACCTGACTTCACAATACTATCTCCTAACCAATAAATCGACGGGAGATTTTTATGTAAATCTGGAATCCGCCATTGCGAGTGTTAATATCTGGGGTACAGGTAACGTTTGGTACACAGGTACACCGGCGAGTCTTGATATTGATAAAACCGGGGATGGTGAATGTTTGCCTCTGTAAGCCGGATTTGGAACTGGTGTTAAGTTAAGTATGTTTTAGCCAAGCCAAGTCTCGTCCTTTTTCCATTTGACTGCGTTAAAAAAACTATACGTAGCTCAGGCTATGTGCCTTTTTTTTGCCTTGTCAAATACAAAAATTACTTCTACTTACCCGACACAACACACTTAACTTAACACTAGATTTGCAGTAACTTAATCTAAAATAGAAGCTATACCAAATGATGAGACGTATCATCACCATATTCACATTAATTTTTTGTTCAACTTTAGGAGCTCAGGTAGCACCGGATAAGCAAAAGCACGACTTCGGAGACCTTTACTCCGGAGCCACTACCTATGTAGATTTTCGGTTTAAAAACCACACGAACAAAACACACTATTTACTGACCATCGATAAACCCAAAGATGTCTTCTATATTTTCTCGGGGAAAAAAATGTTGCCGGATAGCTCTATTACCATTCGAATGAAGATTAATGACTCGAAAAAAGGAAATTTTAACTACCTGGTCGATGTGTATTTTTCGGATTCTAATACACCACAGACCATTGGTCTTGAAGGCAATATTAAAGAGGTTGATCAGAATTTTCTCACAGACTGTCCTGATTTTTCATCTACACCGACATCGTATTCCAATTCATTTGAAGTGACAATAAAAGTGATTGATTCATTAACGGGATTACCATTGAAAAATGCTCTTGTTTATTTAGTTGAGCGCGGTGAATTAGTTGGAGAACATAAAACCAACAGCAAGGGCTTTGTTCGAAAGTCGGTTCCGATTGGATATTATTATATCACGGCTCAAAAAGAATCTTACCTCGGGAATTATCGCGAACAATATTTTAATTTTAAAAGAACCTACGTAGAAATTCCATTGCAACGACCGGAGGTGAATAATGAAGAATTATATGTGGAAATAAGCGAAGATTCCTCGCATACCGAAACGACAGACTCCCACTTCGCTGAAGCTTCGTCGGAGAAAATTGAAGAAACGAATGAAGTGGTCATTGTTGAAGATGCTGATACCGCAGCCACAGAAGTTCACCATGAGATCGTTGACCCAACTCCATTGGAAGAACTTCCTGATACATTATTTGATGATCTTCATTTCAAGTACAATAACATCACCTTTATTTTGGATGTGTCCAGCTCAATGAATTCTCACGGCAAATTTGATCTCTTGAAACTCTCGATGATTGAGTTGATCAAAATCCTTAGACCTGAAGATGCAGTATCAATGTTAAAGTATTCAGCGGAGGTAACGACCATAATGTCACACACCAAAGGAGATCATACAAATGAAATCATCGAGACGATAAAGGGACTTAGAACAAGTGGTTTGACAGCCGGAGGTGATGCCATTAAAGCCGCATACCGCCTAAGTAAAAAAGGATATCTGCCAAACGACAACAACATTGTCATTATGATTACCGACGGTCTGTTTAATCGTGGTGACAAGAACTATCTTAAAACGGTTTCATCTAACTATAAACAAAAAGGAATTCGATTCTCAGTGGTTGGTATTAAGACAGCGGACTATGTCACAAGACACATGACCGAAGTCGTTGAAAAAGGCGGAGGCGCATTTATAGAAATACGTTCTGTAGATGATGCCAAAAGAAAAATAATTGAAGAAATAAGGCGAACCTCATTTAAATCTTAGCCGTCGGGATTCAGGATAGTAAACCCGAAACAACTACGAAGGCGACCAACACTAATATAACTAATCCAACTCTCATTGCCCTCTAAATTTATTTCATTAATTGCCCTGAGTCAACAATTTGAATGTCGACTTATCGACCACTTACACACAAGTTTTAAACAATCCTCCTGCTTATGGGATTTAGAGAGGGTATAAAGTTGTTAGTAATTGACTTCGTCAGGAAATAGTCCCCCTTGGACGTTGGTCTTCCAAACCTCTATGTACTCATTTTTATTTCTTGGGTTTAACCATCGTAGTAATCGGTCAACCATGCTGGGTCTGCAAACCGTTCCAAGCGTCATATTTGGATATAAGGTATCAAACTCAGCGCGGCGTTCTTCTATTCGATAATCGTCATAAAAGAAAATCAGATCATACCTTAAGTTGGGATTGACATAAGCGGGTTGAGTAGGCTTATCTCTTAAGGTAATTGCAAAATCCCATCGCTGGGCATAAAATCGCGGAGCCATGGAATAAGATGTTTCTCCGGTTAATTCGAAGAGCACTCGCTTCGGCTTTAGTTGCTGCTCGTAGATATAATACATTGCCTCCACCCTGGACTTTTTTGAATAAGTAAAACAAGCCGCGAACAAGAGTGGAATATTTAAAATCCAAAAAATTCTATAGCAGTGCTTCCAGGCATTAGACCAAAACTGACGACTTAGCAAAGATTCATAACCTATTACTCCTAAAATGACAAAGGCAGGAAGAACGGTCATGATAAATCGTTCTTGCTTGCTTGGATAAAAGGTGTGAAAGATGATGAATAAGATCACCGGTAAAAATAAAATCAAATATTTCTTGTATGATTTAAAGAATCCAATACCCATTAATATCCCAAGCGGAAAAAAAGCCCCCATTAATACCATGAGATACATGGCATAATTATTATTTGGAATGTATCCCGTGCCTTCATTCATATTATAAGTGGTGTAGATATGAAGCTCGGCGAAGGGGTATCCCCAAATAAAATAATCAACCACACCTTGTGTTAAACAAAAGACCAATAGAACCCCAAGGCAGATTAGAGCAAACTCCCTAAACCTCCATTTGAAAAAGTAGTAAGCAGCAACTCCAATCGCAAATACACCGATCTGATATCGGAACGAAGTTGCCAGACCTAAAAGCAAACCGGCATAGAAGAAATTAATCCAATATAATTTCACTTTTCTCAAAGAATCGGTAGTTATAAAGCCCGGGTCACGTTTGATAACAAGCCACATCGCCCACATGATAAAAGGTATCGGTGCCACTTCGGCAAGATTTCTAACCGAAAGGAAAGGCCACAACCATAATAAGGCCAATAGCCATCCTACAATTACCGCATTTTTTTTATTTGAAAGGCGCTCAGTAATTTTGAATCCATACTTTACTACCAGTAGTGAAAAAAGTGCATGAATAAGTCGATTAATCAACATGAGAATCTTAGGATCGGCAATTCCAATACCCTTAAGAACTGAGAAAAGAAGATAATTGAGACCGACATAAGTAAACGTATGTCCTTCAGGCATTCCTCTATTCCCTTCCGTCCATGGCAGCCACTTGTTGTAGTCAAATCCATCTACCCAGGAAGCTGAAGCCTCAATAATCAAAAAGTGATCGTCGTGCATACCGTAGCCCTGCGAAAAAATCGCAGCAATTACCCGAACAATTAATGCCGCAAAAATAATGGTTCGATATGACGTAAAATCAACCCTATTTAGCATTCCCTAATTTCCCGGCTCGATAGAAGATAAGATTCGATGTGCTACCAATTGGCCTTTTTTATCATACGACTCAGATCGGATTACACCTATATCGGCTGCAATCCACTCAATAGCACTTGCCTCGACGTTTATGAATCCTATTTTTGTCTTTGAACTACTGGTCATTTTAAAGCATTCAAAGGTTCCTGCGACGGTTTCTACGCTTTCTCTTTTCTCAACTTTTCGGTTGAAAACATCAATCTTAATGTTGCTTATTTGAAAACCACTACTGGAAATTTTAACCTCCAAATGTCCATCCTTCAGTTCCATACCTTCTTCTAATTTGGCCGGAATTTCAAGATCATCCGCGTCTATTTCAACATCCATATCCTGATACGCTTCCATTTGTCCACCTTGTAGCTGAGTCTCCATACTCACCTTAAACACTTCAGCATCGCAACTATATGAGTAATCAGTTTCATAGGTTGTTTCGCCTTTTTTGTCCATAACGATAGAATGAATCTCAATTTTCATCATCCCGTCTTCTTGGGTGACGTCACGAACTTCCATTGTTTGAGAACCGGATAATTTACCCTTCTTATCAAAATCTTCGTATGTCAAAATCGTCCCTTTTGAAATTGGAATATAGGTTGTACAAATGGATTCAGCCTGACCGAAAACAATGTTGCTTAGTAAGAATACAACACTCAAGAATAGTTTGTTTTTAATTTTAGCCATTATTTCAATTTTTTGCAAATATACGTGAAAGCCGTTTAACCCTTCCAGCTAAAATTTCACAAATTATCCTCGTATAAAGTACTAGCCAAATGCCAGATTAGTTATACTTTTGTCGTCCTAATTAAAGAGATTGATTATGTCCACAGCTATCGCAGAAGTTAATATTGAAGACGTTCTTCAAAAGCTCGGTATATCAGAAATTAATTCCGGAGCATCAACAGGCTCGCATTGGTTTGCTTGTAAAGGAGAAAAAATTGATTCTTATTCGCCGGTGGATGGTAAGTTGATTGCCTCTGTAAATTCAGCCGGAGAAACTGAATATGAAGCGGCGATATTAAAAGCTCAGGAAGCCTTTAAAGAATGGCGATTGGTACCGGCTCCAAAACGTGGGGAAATTGTTCGTCAACTTGGATTAAAGCTTCGCGAAAAAAAAGAACCCCTCGGAATGTTGGTCTCATACGAAATGGGGAAATCGTATCAAGAGGGTCTTGGTGAAGTTCAGGAAATGATAGACATCTGCGATTTTGCCGTTGGCCTTTCAAGACAGTTGAATGGATCCACGCTTCACTCCGAAAGACCTGAGCATAGAATGTACGATCAATATCACCCGCTTGGTATTGTAGGTATTATTTCAGCTTTTAATTTTCCGGTTGCGGTTTGGTGTTGGAATACAGCGCTCGCTTGGATTTGTGGTGATGTTTGTATTTGGAAACCTTCTGAAAAGACCCCTTTAACTGCGGTGGCTTGTCAAAAAATTGCGGCTGAAGTGTTCGAAACGAATGATGTGCCGGATGGTGTCTCCTCAGTTTTAATAGGAGGAGCAGATTTAGGACAATTAATGGCAGCCGACAGAAGAGTGCCACTTATCTCAGCAACAGGCTCAACCAGGATGGGTCGACTTGTTGGAGAAGCCGTTGCCAAGAGATTGGGAAAATCATTGCTTGAATTAGGTGGAAATAATGCAATTATTATCACCCCTTCCGCTGATTTAGAATTGGTACTCCCCGGGGTTGTTTTTGGCGCTATTGGTACAAGCGGTCAGAGATGTACTTCTACCCGAAGACTCATCGTTCACGATTCAGTTTATGATAGCGTAAAAGACATTTTGACAAAAGCATACGGGCAAATCAAGATCGGTAACCCATTGGATGAATCGTTTCATATGGGGCCGTTGATCGATAAAGATGCGGTTCAATTGTACCAGGATTCAATCGGAAAAGTGAAATCTGAAGGCGGAACATTCCTGATCGAAGGCGGTCGCTTAGACGGAGAAGGATATGAATCGGGATGCTATGTTTCACCTTCTATCGTTGAGGCCGAAAATCATTTTCAAATTGTGCAACATGAAACTTTTGCACCCCTCTTATATTTATTGAAGTACAGTGGTGATGTTTCAAATGCAGTAGAAATTCAAAACGGAGTTGATCAAGGATTGTCATCTTCTATCTTCACGAGCAATGTGCGTGAGTCGGAGCTATTTCTTTCGCAAGCCGGTTCAGATTGTGGAATTGCCAATGTCAATATCGGAACTTCCGGTGCTGAAATCGGCGGAGCATTTGGTGGAGAAAAAGATACCGGAGGCGGAAGAGAATCAGGATCAGATGCCTGGAAAGTTTACATGAGGCGTCAAACGAATACAATAAATTATTCTTCTGAACTTCCTTTAGCCCAGGGGATTAAGTTTGATTTCTAATTCTCAATAGCAATTTGTGCTCAGCAAACATATGGTCTTTCAGTCCGGATTTGTTTAGGGAACCTCTATAAACTGCCCACATTGCTTCCTGATGGGGCGATCAATAAATTTCATTCAATTTCACAGGATTGTACGCGCGGATTTGCAATCCGTGCGTTCTGTTCTAAGTGTATTTCGGAGAGGACTCATTCAAACTCACAGGATTGTACACACGGATTGCAAATCCGCGCGTTCTGTCTTTTTGCTTAGTCCCAATAAAATTAATGTGCCCCCAATAAAGTACCTACTATTCTGTTAGGAATCACCCGCTTGGTCGTCTATTCGGTAGAATTTGGCTATCTTTAAGGAGAAGTACCCTGCGTATCTCGGCCTGATATCAAACTACCAACCATGAAGAAATTACTTATTCTGTTCGCGACATTGCCTCTGTTTCTTGTTTCATGCGATAACGAAAAAGGAGATTCTGAATCGGCTCCGGAAGAATCATTTGACGTTATTGATTTAATGAGCAATGGAGAAGATGAAAATCCTTCCTCAAAAGCAAGTTGGGACTTTGAGCGATTTCACAATCCTGCGACAGGAGAAATTCCCCTGGATATTCGAGAGAAGGAATTGGCATTTGCCAAATCTTTACCGATAAATGCAAGTCGGGCGTATAGTTGGACGCAGCGTGGACCCTGGAATGTTGGCGGAAGAACTCGATCGATTGCAATTGACGCATTAGACGAAAATATTTGGTTCGCGGGTGGCGTTACCGGCGGAATTTGGCGGACGACAGATGCCGGAGGCAGTTGGACAAAAGTGACAGGGCAAGACCAACTACATTCGATAACATCAATAATTCAAGACAGGCGACCGGGTAAACAAAATACTTGGTACGCCTCGACTGGAGAATACTATAGCGTTGTTTCTCATTCAACCTGGGAAACACGATTTTCAGGTAATGGTCTTTTGAAGAGTACGGACTTTGGTTTGAGTTGGCAGGAGATTACATCCACAATGTCAAATACGCCTGAAACCATCCATGAAGCCACAGGAGATTTTGACTATACCTGGCAATTGGTTCAGGATAAAAGCGATTTGGTCAATGACGTTGTGCTCGCGGCCGTTTTTAACGGTATTTATCGATCTGACGATGGCGGTGATACCTGGGCGGAGGTATTGGGATTTAACGTAGGATCCTTTTCTGCTCCAGATTGCAATTACCTTGATTTGGTGGTCACGGACAACGGTGTATTCTATGCAACCTTTTCAAGTGACGGGCCCGATAAAGGAGTTTATCGTTCTGATGATGGAATTACATGGACCAATATAATACCGGCAATCTATCCAACTTCTTATGGTCGAATGGCAATTGCCCTAAACCCGTCCGATCAAAATGATGTTTGGTTCTTTGGGGATACCAATGGGTCTGAAGGTGACGGACATTCGCTTTTTAAATACACTTACGTTTCAGGCGACGGCACCGGTGCCGGGGGAGTATGGGAAGATCGAAGTGCGGGCTTGCCCGAAGAGGATTGTTTTTTGGGAACATCGACATTCAACTGGGCAAAACTAAATACCCAATCATCATTCGATGTTTGTATTACTGTTCATCCGACAGATCCGGATGTTGTTATTATTGCAGGAACGAGCATCTGGCGTTCTACCGACGGCTTTACCTCTGATACAATGAATACCTGGATTGGTGGATATGGCTGCGATTCTATTATTCCATACAGTGATCCAAGTTGGCGTTCTTCTTATGATGGTCATCATCCCGATCAGCATTATCTGACCTGGCTACCGTCCGATGATTCGAAAATGATCAACGTAAATGACGGTGGAGTTTATGTTACGCAAGACGTTTTGGCTGATTCGGTTAAATGGGATACGAAAAACAATGGCTATCTGACAACTCAGTTTTATGCAGTTGCTCTTGAACATGGTGTTACTAACAGTAAGGAAATTTTAGGAGGAATGCAGGATAATAATACCTGGTTGGCTTTGGATGATAATCCAACAGCCTATTGGGCCAGAATCTCAGGTGGTGACGGAATGTTTTGTGCCATCACAGATGGTGGAGAATATCATGTAACCACATCTCAATACGGCAGACTCTACTTGTCTAAATTGGGATCTTTGGGAAGTGTATTGGCATACGAGCGAATCGACCCTGAGGATGGGCCGTCATCATATAACTGGGCCAATTCATTGAAGCTTGATCCTAATTGGACCAAACGACTTTATTGGAATGGAAGAAATAGAATCTGGCGATTGGATAATCTCGATGATATTATTTTGACGAATAACAGGACCGACAAGGAAGAGGATTTTTGGGTCAAGATTGATCAAAGTACGATAACAGGACCGGCAGGATACATTACCGACATTGAAATGGCCGAAGGCGAACCGAATGTCGTTTGGTATGGAAGTTCGCAAGGCGATCTGTTTCGTTTAGACAGTGCAGACCAGCCGGTGCCCGTAAAAACCGAAATCACCGGAATCAATTTTCCGGTAGGCGCATGGATTTCATCGATTTCGGTAAATCCTTATAATCCTGACAATATACTCGTCTGTTTTGCGAACTACGAAGTTCCAAGCATTTTCAGAACGACCAATGGTGGTGTCGATTGGGTTGATGTGAGTGGTAACCTGGAGGAAAATCCGGATGGATCAGGATCCGGTCCCGCTGTTATTTGGGTTGAATACTATCCCAACGGAACATTCTTTGCAGGGACGACAGTTGGAGTTTATTCAACTGACTTTACGGATGGTGCTAACACAGTTTGGACCTTTGAATCCGAGATTGGAAACGTGGTTATCAATCACATGGACTACAGAACCTATGATGGTACCTTTATTGTCGGAACGCATGGCCGAGGTGTGTTTTCAACTTTTTTGAATCCAGTCTACTCTTCAACAGAGGATTTACCAAAACAAGATAATCTTAGTATTTATCCGACACTTGCGACTGATGTAATCACCGTGAAGAATTTTGAGAAATATA